>NZ_JBDJKU010000005.1:0-108373 GCF_039673015.1 Stenotrophomonas sp. TWI1409 | reverse complement strand
TACGATCCTTTATCGACGTTCGTGTGCGGGATGGGGATCGCTCGACTCGTCTGTCGGCTAGTATCCGCAGATGCATGCTTGACGGTCCCTCCACCCTGGCTCCTACATACCTCGTAGGAGCCGGGAGGAACATACAAGCCATGTTCGACTCTTGGCGGCAACAGCCAGTCGAGCATGGCTCGACTCTACAAAGCGCGAAGCGCCTAGAAGTCGAACAGTTCCGACAGGAAGCTGTCCTTCCTCTTTTTCTTGTATCCGTGGCCCCGATTGTCCTCGTAGCGCTGGCCCAAGTGGCGGGTATCACGGTGCATCACCGGCGGCGGAGAGGATGCCGGATGCTGCTGTACAGGCGCGGGCGGCGGCACGGCCGCACCGGCACCGGCACCGGCACCGGCACCGGCACCGGCACCGGCACCGGCACGCTCGATGATCTTGTCCAGTTCACCACGATCCAGCCACACGCCCCGGCAGCCGGGGCAATAGTCGATCTCGATGCCATGGCGTTCGGCCATCTGCAGGGTCTGGGTCTTGCACACGGGGCACAGCATCGGCATTGCTCCTGGCGGTCCTGCATCGACTGTACCTGTGCGGTGATGACTGTGCGGCAACGCATGACCGATGGCACAGGGACTTCCGACGCGTGCCGATGCGGCGGCAGTCGCACACACTGGGCCCCTGTTCCGCAGGGAGTGCGTACATGACCGCGTTGTCCCGCCTGCCCACCGCCGCGCGCCTGCTGCTGGTCCTGCTGGGCGTTGGCCTGGGCCTGAATCTGCGCGATATCGCTGCGGCCGCAGGGACTCCGATTCCCGCCCTGCCCATACCCTACGGCGGCAGCCTGCTGGACAACGCGCTGGCGGTGCTGGTGGCACTACTGCTGGCCACGCTGCTGCGGCCCCGTGGCATGGGCCTGCTGGGCAGCCTCGGGCTGCGCGGGAATGGTTGGGGCGGCCCGATGTGGGTGTTGCTGGCCAGCCTGCCGTGCTGGCTGGGCCTGGCGATGCTCGGCACCCCGAACACCGCGCTGACCGCGCTGGACGCCACGATGCTGGCCGTGCTGTTCCCACTGGCCGAGGAAGTGCTGTTCCGCGGCCTGGGCTTCGTGCTGCTGGTGAAGATCGTGCGTGGTCCGTGGCCGCTGCTCGCGCTGCCGCAGGCGCTGCTGTTCGGCATGGTGCACTGGCTGGGCTTCGGTGGGTTCGACGGTGGCGGCATCGCGCTGTTCGTCGGCGCAGTGATCGCCGTGGGCGGCTTCATCTTCGCCTGGCTTGACCACCTCGACGGCGACACCCTGTGGTGCGGCCTGGTCCTGCATGTTTCGATGAACCTGGCCTGGAATGTGTTCAGCCTTGACGACGCCGTCGCGCTCGGCTGGCAGGCCACCAGCCTGCGCATCGGCACCGCGCTGCTGGCGGTGGCGATGCTGGCCTGGCACGTGCGCCGCCAACGGCGCGGACAGCTGTAACGCCCACTTAGCTTGCCGTGCACGCCGGGCTCACTACCGGCTTGCGCATACTTGCGCGCCTTTCGCTCCCCCTGTTGTCCGGAGTTGCCGCGTCATGTTGCTGTCCAAGCGCTTTGTGGAACCGCGCGTCCTGCTGATCGAGGACGCCGAGGAAACCCAGGAACTCAGTCGCCTCGCCCTGGAAAGCCAGGCCTGCCAGGTCACCGCTGTCAGCAGCGCCGAGGCCGCGCTGGGCCTGCTCAACGCCGGTGAACCGTTCGACCTGCTGTTCACCGACGTCTGCCTGGGCGGCATCAGCGGCATCGAAACCGCCAACCGCGTGCGCGAGCACCTGCCGCAGCTGCCGATCCTGGTCACCTCCGGCATGGACCAGCACCGCGTGCTGCCGCAGCTGCGCGCCGGCATCCACTTCCTGCCCAAGCCTTACAGCATGAGCGAGCTGCTCGATGCCATCCGGCTGTGCTTCCGGCACGCAGCGGATGCCACGTTGATACCGCCGCCGCAGGCCAGCGCGGCCTGAGGCAATCATCCACGCCTGGCGTGGATCTACTGATTCCGTTTCTCTTCGGCATGGATCCACGTCAACACCACCGGTAGATCCACGCAATGCGTGGATGCAGCCCTCCATCAACCGCCGGTGTACGGCCCTTCACCCGGCATCACCTCCAGCAGTGCACGAGTGATCACCCGCGGGTAGACCGTGAGATGGTCCTCGCCTTCAATCACCACGTTGTCCACCTTCAACTTGCGACCCGTGCGCTTCAGCTGGGCAGTGAAGTCCGCGGTCTGCTTCAGCATGTCGTTGCCGGTGGAATAACGCGGCCCTGGCTTGTCCGTCTCGTAACTGCCCACCGACAGCAGCACGCGCGTAGGCTGCGTCGGGATGACTGCGGCATCCTGCATGCGCGGCAGCAGAAGCTGGTCGAACCACAACGAAGGACTGGACAGGATGTAGGTACTGAACAGGTCCGGCTGGGTGGTCAGCACGTAGGTACCGAACAGCGCGCCATAGGAATGACCGGCGAACACGCGCCGGGCGGGATCGGTGCGATAACGCGCATCGACCATCGGCAGCACCTGTGTCGCCAAGAAATCACGGTAGTGCGCGGCACCGCCGTAGGTGACGTCATCACTGTAATAGCCATCGACCGTGCGCGCCGGATTGCTGGGCGTGTAGTCGCGCGAGCGGCTCTGCTTTGAAGTCAGGCCTTCCTGCGGCGGCAAACCGACCAGGATGAAATTCTCGATGTTGACGCCCTGCTGCCCCACCAGATTGCGCACGCTGCGCACCAGCGGGAAGCTGTACAGCGCATCGGTCACGTACAGCACCGGATAGTGCTTTTCCGGATGCGCCGCATAGTCGGCCGGCAGCGCCACCCAGATCGGGTAGTCGCGCCCCACGGGGTCATGTATGCGCAACGCTTCCGTATCCGGCAGCACCACGCTTGGCGCAGCGGCTGCCGCGCTCTCCTTCACTTCACTCTGCGCTGCCGGCGGCGCCACCGACATCGCACAGCCACTCACGGACAGGCAGGCCGCCACACTCCATCCACGCACACGCTGCATCCACGCTCTCCCGTTGCGGGCGACGCACCCGGGTGGCGCCGCTACCGCATCCTCACACGTCATGCGGTGCAGTGCCACGCCGGATCAGGGCGAGGCCTGCGGCGGCGCCGGGAACAGCGTGCGCAGTGCCTGCAAGGCGGCCGGATGATAGATCGTCGCGTGGGTTTCCTCCGGCAGTGGCAGGTACTTCACCAGCGGCGACGGCGACGCCTGCTGCAGCAGCGTGGCCAACTGCGCGGCGGACGCAGCCAGCTCCGGCTGCCCACTGCTGGCCAGGAACACGCGCGGCTGCGCACGCGTCACCGCCGGCAACTGCTTGGCCGCAGCGGCCAACATCGTGCCCCGGTTCCACCACAGGCTGGGGTCCAGCGCGATGTAGCTGTTGAACAGTGTCGGCTCCTGCAGCAGCGTCTCGACCACGAACAAGCCGGCCAACGACTCGCCGATCAGCGCACGCTCGTCGGTAGTCGGGTAACGCTGGCGCACCTGCGGCATCAGTTCATCGCGCAGGAAGCTGCGGTAGGCCGCTGAACCGCCGATGCGGGGCGCGATCTTCTGGTCCTGCGGGTCGCTGCTGGGGCCCGTCATGTCGCGGCGGCGTTCGGTGTTCTCGATGCCTACCAGCAGGAACGGACGCATGCTGCCGTTGCCGCTCAGCACCTGCACCAGCCCGGCCACATGCAGGAAGTCCTCGCCGATGCCGCCATCGGCCATGTACAGCACCGGCAATGGTGCCTTCGGGTCCAGCCCCCACGGCTGCGGGCGGTAGACATTGATGCGGCGGGTTTCGCCCAGCGCCTTCGACTCGATGGTAAAGGTCTCGCCGATGACCAGCGGGGTCGCGGCAGCGGCCTGTGCGGACGGCGCCGGCTCGGCGGCCATCAACGGCGCGGCGGAGACAGCGGACAACAACAGCGACAGCACGATCAAGCGCATGGAGCGGCCCATCCTGGGAAAGTGCCGAGCATAACGCCAAGGCCAAGGCGTCGGCCGATTCGGCAAGCCTGTACGTATGCTACGGCGCTGCGCGATGCTTGAACTGTATCGGGAAATGACTGCGATCGCGTTTGCTAGCATTCGTCGTTTCCTACAAGGAGTTGGGACATGGGGGGCTTCAGCATTTGGCACTGGATCATTCTTCTGGCGGTCGTCCTGATCCCGCTCGGCATCGCAGCCGTCATCGCAGCGATTGTTCTCAGGCGAAAGTAGATCCACGCCATGCGTGGATGCGCATTCTGGGGATGCCTCAAGCGCATCCGCGATGGCGACGGCGCCGACGGCCTGCCCTGGCCGGAAACCGATCTGCCGCCCGGGCGGGAACACGCGATGGCACGCGCGAAGCGTGCCGCCGTTGGCATGCTGACCGTGGCGGAAATGCTGCACGCCGCTGAGCGCTGCCGGTCGGTGGCCACGCCCGACCGCCATCTGGATGAAGGGAGGGCGATGGGTTGTTCTTCGCCTGCCGCGGGCCGGCGGAACGGGTGTGCCGGGATATCCGGCCGGCGTACCCGCCGTTGTACCCAGAACCGGTCCATACTTGGGACGGACTGGTCACCAGTCCCTTCGAAACCTACAAGGAGGTTTGCATGTTGAGTGCCGTACTCATCGCCGCGCTGGCCGCCAGCCCGGCCGCGCCCGTGCCGTATGCCGATTGCCTGCTCGGCAACATCCAGCCCGGGCTGTCTGATCGTGCCGTGCAACTGGTGCAGGAGGCCTGTGCTGCAAAGCATCCGGAGAGCTTCGCCGCAGCAATGGAACTGGAACGCAGAACCAACCTGCAGCGGCTCACCTATTTCGAGGCCGCAAAAGCGGAGGCGGCACGTTCTGCGAATGCGGCAGCAACGGCCGCACAGGAGGCTGCCGACGCGGCGGCGGCTAAAGCGAAGAATGCGCGGACGAAGTAGTTGCCCTGGACGAGCGCCACAAAAAAGGCACCGCATTGCGGTGCCTTTCTGAATGACCTGGGTCATTGGATGCAATGGTGGGCCGTGAAGGATTCGAACCTTCGACCAAAAGATTAAAAGTCTTCTGCTCTACCGACTGAGCTAACGGCCCATTGCACTGCCCCAGCCTTTCGGCGGGGTGGGCATTCTACCCTACTTTGCCGGGCCGGGTGAAACCCTGGTGCATGAGGTTGCCGGCCAGCGGCCGGCACTACCCGATCCGGTGAGCCCGCTTAAACCTTCCGGGCCTCCGTCGCATCCCATCTGTGATCCTTCCCCGGAGCCACGGATGCGCCTGCCCTTCTGCCTCATTGCCGCCCTGCTGCTGCCCTGCGCAACACTGGCCGCCCCGCCCCAGGTCGTCACTGATGATATCGGCCGCTTCTGGGCTACCTATGACGCCGTGCGCACCGAGCCCGACGTTGAACGCCAGGTCGCACTGGTGCAGGAGCGCTACATCGATCCAGGCAGCCCCGGCCTGCATGCGCTGATGCAGGTGCGCAACTACACCGCTCGCGAATACGCCACGGCCATGCGTACGTGGCCGCGCTTCTGGACGTCGGTACGGCCATTGACCGCCAACGCGCAGCAGGCCAGCACCACCCTGGAACGGGACCTGGCTGCGTTCCGGGAGCTTTACCCCGCCCTGCGCCCCGCCAACATCACCTATGCGGTCGGTGTTCTGCGTACCGGCGGCACGACGCTGGGTGACAAGGTGCTGATCGGAGCGGAGATGGCGCTGGGCGATGAGCGCGTGGACGTGAGCGAGCTGCCGGAGCCGATGCGCAGCCGCCTGCGGATCTTCTACGACAGCCGTCCGGGGGCGAACAACGCGCAGAACAACCTGCACGAGTACGTGCATACCCAGCAGCGCGAGACCACCGGCAGCCTGGCCCAGTATGCAGTGCGCGAGGGTGTTGCCGAGTATGTGGCGGAGCGGCTGAGCGGGCGCCGGCCAGCATTACCCTTCTACAACTACGGCGCAACACACGAAGCGGAAATCCGCACGCGCTTCATTGCTGAGATGAACGGGGAAAATCTCGACAACTGGCTCTACAACAGCGCCCGCAATCCGTTCGGGGTGAGTGATGTGGGCTATTACGCCGGGTATCGCATCGCGCAGGGGTACATGCGACAACAGGCTGATGAGAAGGCGGGGATCGCGCGGATGATCGAACTGGACTATGCCGATCCGAAGGCGGTGCGGGCGTTTATTGAAGCATCTGGGTGGTTGCGGCAGCGGTAGCGCCGGGCCATGCCCAGCGGACAGTGCCAACCAAGGTTGGCACCCACGGGAATGCCGGCCAGCGGCCGGCACTACCAGATTCCAGACCCCGGCGGCGCCGGGCCATGCCCGGCACCCGTATTTCAGGCGTACAGCGTCGGGTCGGCTACGCCGGCCTCGGTGAAGCCCTGCGCGCGCAGGCGGCAGGCATCGCAGTGGCCGCAGGCGGCGCCGTTGGCGTCGGCGTTGTAGCAGGACACGGTCAGGCCGAAGTCCACGCCCAGGCGCACGCCTTCGCTGACGATCTGGCCCTTGCTGAGGAACTGCAGCGGTGCGTGCACCTTGATGCCCGCGCCTTCCACGCCCGACTTGGTGGCCAGGTTGGCCAGCGCCTGGAACGCGGCCACGAACTCGGGACGGCAGTCCGGGTAGCCGGAGTAGTCCACGGCGTTGACGCCGCAGAAGATGTCGTTGGCGCCGAGCACTTCGGCCCAGCCCAACGCCAGCGACAGCATGATGGTGTTGCGCGCCGGCACGTAGGTGACCGGAATGCCGGCACCGCCGGCCTCGGGCACGTCGATGTCGTCGGTCAACGCCGAGCCGCCGATGCTGCGCAGGTCCACGTCCACGGTCTTGTGCGCGATAACGCCCTGGGCCTTGGCCACGCGGGCGGCGGCATCCAGTTCGGAAGTATGGCGCTGGCCGTAGCGCACGCTCAGGGCATGCACGGCGAAGCCCTGTTCCTGGGCCATGGCGATGACGGCGGCTGAATCCATGCCGCCGGAGAGAAGCACGACTGCCTTCTTCATGGGTAAAACATCCGGTTGGGAGGGGAAAGCCAGCACGCTGTCCCGCGCCGGAGCTACATCAGGGAACGCTGCCTGGGCTCATCGGCCCGGCTCATCGTTCCACAGGATTTTATGCAACTGCATCTGGAAGCGCACCGGCAGCCGGTCCTCGACGATCCAGTCGGCCAGCTGGCGCGCGGTGATCTCACCCTTGCTCGGCGAGAAGAACACGGTGCAACGCTTCACCAGATCGTGCTCGGCCAACTGGGACTTGGCCCAGTCGTAATCCTCGCGGCTGCAGATGACGAACTTGATCTGGTCGCGGGCGGTCAGCAACGGCAGGTTGTCCCAGCGGTTGCGCGCCACTTCGGCCGAACCCGGGGTCTTGATGTCGACCACGCGCGATACCCGGGGGTCCACAGCGCTGACGTCCAGCGCACCGGAGGTTTCCAGCGAGACGTCCATGCCGGCATCGCACAGCTTCTGCAGCAGCACCAGGCAGCGCTTCTGCGCCAGCGGCTCGCCACCAGTCACGCAGACGTGGCGCACGCCCTGGGCCAGCACCTCGGCCACGATGTCGTCGATGTCCCACCAGGTGCCGCCATGGAAGGCATAGGCGGTGTCGCAGTACTGGCAACGCAGCGGGCAGCCGGTCAGGCGCACGAACACGGTCGGCCAGCCAGCGGTATCGGCTTCGCCCTGCAGCGAGGTGAAGATCTCGGTGATCTTCAGGCGTGGCAGGGGCGACTGCACGATCTCACTGGGCGTGGCTGCGGCGCTGGACGAGGTAACGGCGGTCATGGCGGGGACTTCTTGGTGGGACACGTGGCGGGTGGGCTACCGTGGCCGGTAACGAAAGCAGCCGAGCATGGCTCGGCTCTACAACTGCAGCCGGTCGGGTGTGGCCCAGCCGGTGATGCAAGCCGCCGGGCATGGCCCGGCGCTACCGGATCCGGGCGGGTTTGCCGGTCCGGAAACGAAAGCAGCCGAGCGTGGGCTCGGCTCTACAGGGCACCCATTGTACGCCCGGTCAGCGGATCAGCGGATCTGCTTGCCGAGGCGGATCGACTGCAGGCGGTCCTGCGCGGTGCGCGCGGCGTCCGAGCCAGGGTACTGCGCCACGACGGTCTCCAGCGTCTGCTGGGCCTGGTCGACCTTGCCCTCGCCATACTGCGAGAGGCCGACCTTGAGCAGGCCGCCAGCGGCCTTGTCGTGGGTCGGATAGCGCGAGAGCAGTTCACGGAACTGGGTCTCCGCCATCGGGAAATTGCGGGTGGCGTAGTAGCTCTCGCCCAGCCAGTACAGCGCGTTCGGCGCGTAGACGCCGTTCGGGTACAGCTGCAGGAAGCTCAGGAACAGCTGCGCCGAATCATCGTACTTGCCGGCCTTCAGCGAATCGAAGGCGACGTTGTAGGAGGTGCGCTCGTCGCCGGTGGCGGCAAGGCTGCCGGCATCACCATGGACGGAAGGCGGCCGCTCGGAAGTGGCCGCCGCTGCGGGTTTTGCCGGGGCCGGGGCGGCCTTCGGCGCGCTCGCCGGAACGGGCGGCAGGGCCGGGGCGGCATTGCCCCCTTCCAACCGGTTCAGGCGGCTGTCCAGATCCAGGTACTGGTCCTGGGCGGACTGCTTGAGCTGGGCGTTGTCGTGCTGCAACTGCTCGATCGAGGCCTGCAGGCTGGTGACCTGCTGCCGCAGCTGATTGATCTGGCTCAACAGGTCCTGGTTGGCACTGTTGTTGTACATCTGCTGCTCGATCGCGCCAACGCGGTCGGCCAGGCTCTGTCGCTGTGCATGCGCCGGTGGGGCAGCCACGTGGGCTGCCGCAACGACCAGCATCAGTTTGATGCCAATACGCATGGATTACTGCGCGGTGTAGACGATTTCGACGCGACGGTTCTGCGACCAGCAGGACTCGTTCGACTCGGTGCAGACCGGACGCTCTTCACCGTAGGACACGACGGTCAGCTGCGAAGCCGAGCCACCGTTGGCCTGCAGGGCCGAGTTGACGCCGTTGCCACGACGCTCGCCCAGGGCCTGGTTGTACGCGCGCGAACCGCGCTCGTCGGTGTGGCCCTGCAGGGTGATGCGCGAGGACGGACGGTCACGCAGGTACTTGGCGTGGCACGCCATGATGGCCTGGAATTCCGGCTTCACGTCTTCCTTGTCCAGGTCGAAGTAGACAACGCGCTGGCGCAGGCAAGCGTCGGTGTCCAGGTCGCCCGGGCCATACAGGCCGGAGGTCGACGGAGCGGTCGGGGTGGTGGTCGAGGTGCCGGTGTCAACCGGGGCTGCCGGCTCTTCCTTCACCTTCTTCGAGCAACCGGCCAGGACGGCCACAGACAGCAGGGAAACAAGCAGAACGCGGGTGGACTTGTTCATGGCGATACCTTTGTGGCTCCTAGGCCGATGAGGGGTTCAAGACAGCGAAAATATTAACACTCTTTTAGCGCTGGGTACGGTATGGGGACCATGCCGGTTCGCGCACATCTCCGTCAGCCAGAACCAACCGCTGGCGCACGCGCGCATCGGCAGAAACGGCGTACAGCACACCACGGCCACCCTCGCGGGCGGCGTACAACACCATGCTTGCGTTGGGCGCAAAGCTCGGAGATTCATCCAGCGAACCCGGGGACAGCGTGCTCCAGCGGGGCGAACCCAGCGAGCTGTCCATCATCGCGATCTTGTAGCTGTTGCCCGAGCCCTGGGCGACGGCGATCTTCTTGCCATCGTAGGACACCGAGGGCTTGGCATTGTAGTTGCCCTGGAAGGTCACGCGCTCGGCGCTGCCGCCGCCCGCACCGACCTTGTAGACCTGCGGACGGCCGCCGCGGTCGGAGGTGAAGTACACCGCGCTGCCGTCCGGTGCCCAGGTCGGCTCGGTATCGATGGCGAAGTGGTTGGTCAGCTGGGTCAGCTGCTTGCTGCCCAGGTCCATCACGTAGATTTCCGGGTTACCCGAACGCGACAGGGTCAGGGCCAGTTTGCGGCCGTCCGGCGAGAACGCCGGGGCGCTGTTGATGCCGCGGAAGCTGGTGACCAGCTCACGCGCACCGGTGCCGATGTTCTGGATGTAGATGGCCGAATTGCCACGCTCGAAGCTGACGTAGGCCAGCTTGCTGCCATCCGGGCTCCACGACGGCGACAGCAGCGGCTCGGCCGAACGCACGATGGTCTGCGGGTTGTAGCCATCGGAGTCGGCCACCATCAGCGCGTAGCGCATGGCG
The DNA here is from genome assembly GCF_039673015.1 of Stenotrophomonas sp. TWI1409. NCBI lineage: Bacteria > Pseudomonadati > Pseudomonadota > Gammaproteobacteria > Lysobacterales > Lysobacteraceae > Stenotrophomonas > Stenotrophomonas sp. TWI1409. The sequence goes on along the minus strand of NZ_JBDJKU010000005.1, from coordinate 98,162 downwards.
TCGCCCTTGCCGCTGGCGGTCACGTAGGCGATGCGGGTCCAGAAGGCGCCACGGACACCGGTGATCTTCTCGTAGATGGCGTCGGCCATCTGGTGGGCGACGTCACGCATGGCGTTGCCACGGGCGGTCATCGCCAGGCCCAGCAGGCGCTCGCCCTTCGGTACGTCGAACAGTTCGTACTCGACACGGTAGGCGCCGGCACCGGCGTCGAGCACGCGGCCGACCACGATGTAGTTCTGCTTCAGCGCGCGCCAGGTGGCGAACTGGATGTCGCCGCCCCGCACGGGCTTTTCGACGATCTGCGCTTCCGGCAGCGTGCGGAACTGGCCCGAACGCTCGAGGTCGGCGCGGACCACGCCGGCGACGTCGGTCTGCGGTGCAGCCGCCGAACCCTGGTAGGGCATCGGCACGATGGTGATCGGCAGCGCGGAGGCATTGCCGCCGATGATGTCGATATCCAGCCCCTTCTGCTGCGCGACGGCAGCAAAGGGCAGCAACAGGGCCGCAAACACGGCAAGCCAGCGAGGCATCTTTTTCATGGAGCGCTCAATAGGGGGAAACCGGAACGAGGGATAACAAAGCGGGAGTGAACCGCTTCGCAATCATGAACCAAGGGTACGTGAATTCCGGGTCAGTTCCAGCCCGTCCTCTCACGCACCGTTAACGTCGTGGCTAACATCGCACCGCCTGCCCCGGCCACACCGCCCCGCAGGGTGGTATTCCACAGCAGCCCCCAGCCTGCCCGGCTGAAACCGGGCCCGCCAGAGGCAAGCGCGACATCCGTGGGCGGAGGTGACCCGAGAGCCACCTTGCCTTGCCCGCCTCAGCGATCCTGGGCAGTAAAGGTGAAGTTGAGCGTGCGTGCGAACACAGACTCGAAGCCGCGGTACGGCAGCGGCTGCGCGTTGAGCACGGCGGCCTCGATCGAACGCTTGCCGGCCTCGTCGTACGGGCAGTTCGGGCTGACCTTGGCCTGCATCACCGTGCCCCCCGGAATCTGGGTGATGGTGATCTGGCAACGCTGGCCGAGCGGCACCGTATCCGGGCGCACCCACTGCGACAGCACCTTGGCCTGGATCGCGGCCGCGTACTTGGCCGAAAGATCATCGCTGTTGCCACCGCCACCGGCGGCCGGCTGGGAGGCACCGCTGGAACCGGCAGCGGCACTGCCGGCAGCATTACGCGCGGCTGCCACCTGACGCAGCTTCTGCTCGGCCAGCTTGGCTTCCTTCTCGGCCTGCTCGCGGCGGGCACGGATCTCGGCGATCTTCTTCTGCTTCTCGGCCTCGGCCTTGTCAGCCGCCACGCGCTCCTGCTCGGCCTGCTTCTTTTTTTCGTCCGCTTCCTGCTGCTTGGCCAGGCGCAGCTTCTGCTCCGCTTCTTCCTGGCGCTTGCGTTCGGTCAGGTCGATCTGCTCCTGGCGGCGCTTGGCTTCCTGTTCCTGCTTGGCCTTCTCTTGCGAGATGGCCAGCGCGCTCACCGCTTCCTGGTCCTTGGTGTCCGGCTGCGCGACACGCTCCTGCGCCTGTTGCTGCTGCGGCGTGGGGGCGTCCTGCGGGCGCGGCTCGGGAATCGGCTGCGGCGGCGGGATGGTGTCTTCCGGCACCGGGATCGGCTCGGCCACCGGCGGCGGCAGGTCTTCCAGCTTTTCCGACTGGCGCAGGGCCTGGCGTGCAGCGGAGGCCTCGGACGCGGACAGCGCCAGGCTGGCCTCGACCGAGGGATCGCCGGCGGCGGCATCGGTGTTGCGCTCGGGCGACCAGAACCAGGCCACGATGAACACCAGCGCGACCAGCAGGTGCACCAGCAACGCCAGCGCCAGGGGCAAGCCCCAGCCGGGTTCGCGCTGATGCGGGGGTGGCAGGGCGTCAGCGTGCATCGGTGGCCAGGCCTACCTTGTCTACCTTGGCGCGCTTGATCACATCCATTGCAGCAATGACCTTTTCATAGGCCACGGCGCGGTCGGCGGCGACGATCACGCGCACGCCCTTGTCCTGGGCGGCGATGCCGGCCAGACGGCCTTCCAGTTCCTCGGCCGACACGGCGGTCGGGTCCTTGGCGTCGGGCAGCTTCAGGCTGAGCTGGCCGTCCTGGCGCACCGAGACGATCACCGGATCCTGCTTGCTCTCCAGCGCCTTGGCGTTGGACTGCGGCAGGTCGACGTCGAAGCTCAGGGTGAGCAGCGGTGCGGTGACCATGAAAATGATCAGCAGCACCAGCATGACGTCGATGTAGGGAACGACGTTGATTTCCGATTTCAGCTTGCGGCGCTTGCGGCGACCGATGGCAGCGGACATGGCTTGGACTCCCGGGTCAGGCGCTTACTCGTCGCCAGCGCTCTGGCGCTGCAGGATGGAGCTGAACTCTTCGGCGAAGGTCTCGAACCGCACCGACATGCGCTCCACGCGCGTGGTGAAGCGGTTGTAGGCCCACACCGCCGGGATCGCCACGAACAGGCCGATGGCGGTGGCGAACAGTGCCTCGGAGATGCCCGGCGCGACGGCGGCGATGCCGGCCTGCGCACCGCTGCTGATCATGTCGTGCATGGTCACCATGATGCCGAACACGGTACCGACCAGGCCCACGTAAGGCGCGGTCGAGCCGATGTTGGCCAGCAGTTCCAGGTTGCGCTCAAGCTGGTCCACTTCGCGGGTGTAGGTGGTGCGCATGGCACGCTGTGCGCCTTCCAGCTGGGCACGGCCGTCCAGGCGGCGCTTGTCGCGCAGGCGGGTGTACTCGCGGAAGCCGGCTTCGAAGATGGCTTCCAGGCCGCCGACATTGCGGCTGCGGTCGGTGGCCGAGCTGTACAGCTTGCCCAGGTCCGCACCGGACCAGAAGCGGTTCTCGAACTCGTCGGCTTCGCGGGTGGCCTGCTTGAACACGCGGGCCTTGCGGAAAATGATCACCCAGCTGACGAACGAGCCGACCAGCAGCAGCAGCACGATGATCTTCACCGGCAGGCTGGCCTTGGCCATCAGTTCGAGGTAGTTGATGCCGCCGCCAGTGGTGGCCTGGGCAAGGGTCTGTGTCGCGGCATTGCTGACGTCGGCCGGCAGTGCCTCGGTGACCGTGGCCTGCAGGGCCAGGAGCGTTGCGATCATCCGTTGTTCCTCAGTGTTCGGATTCGGGGTGGAGGTGGGGTTGCAGCACGGCAAGGACGGCCTCGTCCATGCCACGCGGGCGGAAACTGGCCGCTTCCAGTGCGGCGATGCGGACCTGCGCCGACAGCAGCAGCTCGCCGTCGCGCAGGATCTGCTGGTCGAAGACCATGCTGGCCTTCTTCAGCTGGACCAGACGGGCACTCACCTGCAGGGTGTCATCCAGCCGTGCCGGCTTGATGAAATCCATCTGCATCGAGCGCACCGCAAAGACCATCCCGTGCTCGGCGCGCATGCGCTCCTGGCCGTAGCCCAGCGCACGCATCCATTCGGTCCGGGCCCGTTCCATGAAGGCCACGTAGCGGGCGTGGTAGACCACGCCACCTGCGTCGGTATCTTCCCAGTAAATGCGTGTCGGCCAACTGAATCGGGGCTCAACCGACATCGGGAACCTCCGCGAACAGGTCCTGCGGCGGGTTCTTCGGCTTCAGGCCCATGTGCCGGTAGGCCTTGTGGGTGGCCATGCGGCCACGCGCGGTGCGCACCAGGAAGCCCTGCTGGATCAGGTACGGCTCGACCACGTCTTCCAGCGTGCCGCGCTCTTCAGACAGCGCCGCCGCCAGCGATTCGATGCCGACCGGGCCGCCGTCGAAGTAGTCGACCATGGTCTTGAGCAGGCGCCGGTCAAGCTCGTCGAAGCCCTCCGGGTCGACCTTGAGCATCTTCATCGCGGCCTGGGCCACGGCCTCGTCGATGTGGCCGCCGGCCTTCACCTGCGCATAGTCGCGCACGCGGCGCAGCAGGCGGTTGGCGATACGCGGGGTGCCACGCGCGCGGCGCGCGATCTCCCCTGCCCCATCGGCGGTGCAGTCGATGGCCAGGATGGCTGCCGAGCGGCGCACGATCCGGGTCAGCTCCTCGACACTGTAGAACTCCAGGCGCTGGACGATGCCGAAGCGGTCGCGCAACGGCGCGGTCAGAAGGCCAGCACGGGTGGTGGCACCGATCAGGGTGAACGGCGGCAGGTCGATCTTGATCGAGCGGGCGGCGGGGCCCTCGCCGATCATGATGTCGATCTGGAAATCTTCCATCGCCGGGTACAGCACTTCCTCCACCACCGGCGACAGGCGATGGATCTCGTCGATGAACAGCACATCGTGCGGCTGCAGGTTGGTCAGCAGCGCGGCGAGGTCGCCGGCCTTCTCGATCACCGGGCCGGAGGTGACCCGCAGGGCCACGCCCAGTTCGTTGGCGATGACATGGCTGAGGGTGGTCTTGCCCAGGCCGGGCGGCCCGAAGATCAGCACGTGGTCGAGCGCGTCGCCGCGCCCCTTGGCCGCCTGGATGTAGATCTCCATCTGCTCGCGCACCGGCACCTGGCCGAGGTAGTCGGCAAGGCGCTTGGGGCGGATGCTGGCGTCGGCGGCGTCATCCTCGCGGGTGGCGCCGGCGCCGATGATGCGGTCGTCGGTCATGTGCTGATTATGCGGCAAAAGCGCGGGTTTCGGCCGGGCTGCGCCCGGCACCCGCAGAGGCAACGGCAACGGCAACATCCAGAGCAACAGCCGAAGCGGGCTTCCTGGGGAATTGCGGGGTGGGTCCGCTTGCGGGGGACGCTGCAAGTACGTCCATGTAAGCTCGGTCGCCGCATCCATGCGGCTCACGCCCCCGCAACCGGACCCACCCCGCCTTCGACAGTTTCCTGCGGCCTGTCGGAACGGCATTCTGCTTTGGTGGGTGCCGACCGTTGGTCGGCACGGGCTCGGATCTCATGGGTGTCGACCTTGGTCGCCACGGTAGATCCACGCCATGCGCGGATGGACCTGAGGAGCCGGGCGGACTCTTCTTCCAGCGCGCGCCGTCTCCGCAAGTAGAGCCCCCTTGTTGTTCAAGGGGGCGCGCCGACAGGCGCAGGGGATAAGGTGGAATGCGCGGAACGCCGGCGCCCAAGGCGCCTGCGTTTCAAGGGGGCGCGCCGACAGGCGCGGGGATAAGGTGGAATGCGCGCGGGACCCACGGTTTGCGCAGCAAATCGTGGGACGTAGCGCAGGTGGAGATTAAATCTCCACCTGCGCGCCCAGTTCCACCAATCTGTTGCCCGGAATCCGGAAGAACCCCGTGGCCGGAGCGGCGTTCCTGTGCATCAGGGCGAACAGCTTGTCGCGCCAGATCGGCATGCCGCGGTTGGCGGTGGCGACGATGGTTTCGCGGCTGGCGAAGAAGGTGGTGTCCATCGGGTCGAAGTAGATGCCGCCGTGGTCGCACGAGCGCATCAGCGCCAGCGGCACGTCCGGGGTCTCCATGAAACCGAAGCGCACGTAGACGCGGTAGAACTCGTCGCCCACCGATTCGATCTTCAGCCGCTGCCCTTCCATCGCATAGGGAATGGGCAGGGTTTCCACGTGCAGGAACACGTTGCGCTCGTGCAGCACCTTGTTGTGCTTGAGATTGTGCATCAGCGCATGCGGAGCCACGGTCGGGTCGGCGGTGAGGAATACCGCGGTGCCCGGCACGCGTACCGGCGGCGCCAGCATCAGGCCTGGCAGGAAGGTATCCAGGCGGATGCCGTCCTTGCGGATCTCATCGCGCAGCAGCTCGCGGCCACGGCGCCAGGTGCGCATCATGGTGAACAGGAAGATGCCCAGCACCACCGGGAACCAGGCGCCCTGCAGCAGCTTGGCGCCGTTGGCGATGACGAAGCCGAGGTCGATGACGAAGAACACCACACACAGCGGCAGGATCCACTTGCGCGCCTTCGGCCACAGCGAGCGCGCCACCAGGGCCAGCAGCAGGGTGTCGATCAGCATGGTGGCCGACACCGAGATGCCGTAGGCCACCGCCAGGTTGGAGGAGCTGCGGAAGGCCAGCACCAGGCCGATCACCATCACCGCGATGCCCCAGTTGATACCCGGGATGTAGATCTGGCCGATGGTGTCGTGCGAGGTGTGCTTGATCCGCATGCGCGGGATGTAGCCCAGCTGCATGGCCTGGCGCGATACCGAGAACGCGCCGGTGATGACCGACTGCGAGGCAATCACCGCGGCCATGGTGGCCAGGATGATCATCGGATACAGCGCCCACGACGGCACCGCTTCGAAGAACGGATTTTTCACCGCCTCGGGGTGGTTGAGCACCAGCGCACCCTGCCCCAGGTAGTTCAGCACCAGGCACGGCAGCACGAAGAAGTACCAGGCGTGGCGGATCGGCTTGGCACCGAAGTGGCCCATGTCGGCGTACAGCGCCTCACCGCCGGTCACTGCCAGCACCACCGCACCGAGGATGAAGATGCTGTGCCAGCCATGCTCCATGAAGAAGCGGATTGCCCACCACGGGTTGAACGCCTTCAGCACTTCCGGTGCATCGACGATGTTGTAGATGCCGATCGCCGCCAGCGAAATGAACCAGATCGAGGTGATCGGCCCGAACAGCTTGCCGATCTTCGCGGTGCCGAAGCGCTGTACCGCGAACACCGCCAGCAGTACCACCACGGTGATCGGTACGATGAAGGCGTGCAGTCCTGGCGCGGCAACTTCCAGGCCTTCCACCGCACCCAGCACCGATATCGCGGGGGTGATCACGCCATCGCCGAAGAACAGCGAGGCACCGAAGATGCCGAGGATGCCGACCACATAGGCCGAGCGCGACCCGTTGCGCAGCGTGCGCTGGGTCAGCGCCATCAGCGCCATGATGCCGCCCTCGCCGTCGTTGTCGGCGCGCATGATGATGGTCACGTACTTCAGCGTGACCACGATGTTCAGCGCCCAGAACGCCAGCGACAGCACGCCCAGCACGGTGTCGTGGTCACTGTTGAGCCCGTAGTGCGGCGAGAACGCCTCCTTCAGGGTGTACAGCGGGCTGGTACCGATATCGCCGAAGACCACGCCGATCGCACCGATGATCAGCGCCAGGCCTCCGGCTGGAGGGGCGTGACCATGACCGCCTGGGGCGGCCGCGTGCGGGGTTTGACTGCTGGACATGGGACTCCTGGCGAGGCTCAGGCGGTGGGTTGGGGGAAAGGAAGGCGGGTCAGCGCAGTGCCGACTGCAGCGCCTTGCGGATCACGGTGGCCACTTCGTCACCTTCATTGAAGGCATCGCGGGCCATGCGCGCCGCTTCGGCCGGCTTGTAGCCCAGCTGCTGCAGGGCCACGGTGGCATCGGACAGCGGATCGGCCGGGGCCGGGCCGCTGCCGGTGGGCAGCGCGCCGCCGGCACCGAACTGCGCCGCGCGGTCACGCAGCTCCAGCACCATGCGCTCGGCGGTCTTCTTGCCGATGCCCGGAATGCGGGTCAGCGCGGTGATGTCACCGGCCTGGACCATGCGCGCGAATTCCTCGACGGTGACGCCGGACAGCACGGCCAGCGCGATCTTCGCGCCGATGCCACTGACCTTCTGCACGTCGCGGAACAGGCGCCGCTCACCTTCGCGCAGGAAGCCGTACAGCGAGACGCTGTCTTCCTTCTGCGAGTAATGGGTGTACAGGGTGACCTCGCGGCCGAGCTCGGGCAGGTCGTAGAAGGTGCTCATCGGCGCCTCCAGTTCGTAGCCCACTCCGTTCACGTCCACCACCAGCCACGGCGGCGCCTTGTAGGCGACGATGCCGCGCAGTCGACCGATCATTGCGTGCAGCTCCTCATTTGCGGCCCCACGCCTGGCGGGCACTGAGCCCCAGGCGGTTGGCCGTTGCCCTTACGTGGGCATGGGTGATCGCCACTGCCAACGCGTCGGCCGCGTCGGCCTGCAGCTTGGTTTTCAGGTTGAGCATGAGCCCGACCATGTGTTGAACCTGTTGCTTTTCGGCGCCACCGCGCCCGACCACCGCCAGCTTGATCTCGCTGGCGGCGTATTCGTGCACCGGCAGGTCACGCAGCACCACGGCGGAAATGGCCGCGCCACGGGCCTGGCCCAGCTTCAGCGCCGAATCGGGGTTGCGGGCCATGAACACGCGTTCGATGGCCACTTCCTGCGGCTGGTACTCGCGGCACAGGTCAGCCAGGCCCAGCACCAGCAGCTTCATGCGCTGCGGGAAATCGTCGGCGCCGAGCAGCACCAGCGGCTGGTGGTGCACGTGGCTGACGCGGCCGGTGGCGTCGACATCGATGATGCCGACCCCGGTCCGCTGCGAACCGGGGTCGATGCCGAGGATGCGGGTCATGCTGCACTCCTGGCGGGGCGGAACGGGAGGCGCTGGCAGGCGTATGGGCTCATGACTGTCCGCGGTGACCGTTCAACGGCCCGCGCCCAGGCCGTCAAGGACGGCTCAGGCGTAGGCGTCGGCGCCGAGTTCGGCGTTGGAGTACACGTCCTGCACGTCGTCCAGGTCTTCAAGCATGTCCAGCAGCTTCTTGACCTGCAGGGCAACCTCGCCCTCGACCTTGATGTCGTTGTCCGCGCGGAAGGTGATTTCGGCGTGGTCGGCGACATGGCCAGCGGCGGCCATCGCATCCTTGACCGCGTTGAACGCGTCAGGGCTGGTGACCACGTCGATCGAGCCGTCGTCCGGGTAGACCACGATGTCATCGGCGCCGGCCTCGATGGCCGCTTCGGTGATGGCTTCCTCGTCGGCACCCGGGGCGAAGCTGAGCACGCCCAGGCGCTTGAACATGAAGGCGACCGAGCCTTCGGTGCCCATGTTGCCGCCGCACTTGCTGAACGCATGGCGGACATCGGCCACCGTGCGCACGCGGTTGTCGGTCAGGCAGTCGACGATCACGGCCACGCCACCCGGGGCGTAGCCCTCGTAGCGGATTTCCTCGTAATCGACGCCTTCCAGTTCACCGGTAGCCTTCTTGATGGCGCGCTCGATCACGTCCTTGGACATGTTCACGGCCAGGCCCTTGTCCACGGCCACGCGCAGGCGCGGATTGTTGTTGGGGTCGCCTCCACCGCCGCGCGCGGCAACGCCGATCTCGCGGATGATCTTGGTGAAAATCTTGCCGCGCTTCGCGTCGGACGCGTTCTTGCGGGCTTCGATGGAGGGGCCTCTACCCATGGGTGCTACCGTCTGGCTGCTTCAGGATCAAGGCGCGGATTCTACCTGATCGGGGGCGGCAACCGTGTCTAGGGCCGAAGGGATATCGGGAAGGCGCCATCCACGCATGGCGTGGATCTACTGCCGCCGGGCATGGCCCGGCGCTACCGAGAGTGCACCGCCCTGCCCGGCGAACCGCCTTACGCAGCGGCGGCGTCGCGGCTGTGATCGAACTGGCCGTGGCGCAGGAAATGCGCGGTCTGCCGCGCGGCATCGGGCGATACCACCAGGCCACTGTGGCTGGTGCGCACCACGCAATGGTCGGCCAGGCCCGGCAGTCGTGTCTCGGCCAGGGCCACGGTACCGTCGGAGGCATCGTCGATGGCGCCCAGCAGGCTGCCCAGCCCGTGCGGCACCGAACCGGCGATCAGGCCAACCTCGGCCCTGCCCTGCCAGTCCGGCAGGCCATCGAGCAGCAGATCGCTGCTGCGCCCCAACGCCAGGCCCCAGCCGTGCTCGGACAGCGAACGCGCAGTGCCACTGCCGCGCAGCGGCGAGCCCAGGCAGACCACGCGCTGCACGTCAAGCTGCGGCTGGCGGCGCAAGGCCTCCAGCGCCAGCAATCCCCCCAGGCTGTGGCCGACCAGCGACAACGGGCCGGCATCGGCCAGCCGCTCCAGCAGCTGCGGCACGGCCACGTCGGGGCCACCGAACACCGAGGAGTAACCGAACGCGTGCACCTGGAAACCACGCGCGCGCAGGCGCCAGGCCAGCGGCCCGACCCAGGCACGGGCATTCCAGATGCCATGCAGCAGCAATACGGGGGGAGTCATGCAAACAGCCTGGCGGTCAGCGGGGCGGAAACGTACGGTGATTGAACACGCGCGCGCAGCAAGCGGCGGTGAACGTCAGGTCGCGCGCGGTGCGCGGCGCAGGATGAACTCGAGGTCCTGGGTATCACCGACCGGGAACAGGTACTCGCCGGCCTTCTCGAATCCATAGCGGGCGTAGAAACGCTGTGCGCCGAAGTTCTCCGACCACACGCCCAGCCACAGCGTGCGCGGGCCTTCGTGTTCCAGCCAGGCCAGCGCGGTTTCCAGCAGGCGGCTGCCCCAGCCGCAGCTCTGCTGCGTCTTGATCAGGTACAGGCGCTTGAGTTCGCCGTCACCGGGCTTCACGTCCGGGTGCGGCAAGCCACAGGGGCCGGCGGCGGCATGGCCGACCGCCTCTCCGTCCAGCTCCAGCAGCCACACCGCGTAATCGGGGTGGGCCAGGATCACGCGCTGGCGCTCGACCGTGTAGGCCTCCTCGAGGAAGGCCTGCAGGTCCTGCGGCGGATACAGATGGCCGAAGGTTTCGGTGAACGTGCGGGCAGCCAGCGCCGACAGGGTCGGCGCGTCGTCCACGGTGGCGCGGCGGATCGAATACATGCAGGAAGTTGACGTCAGGGCGAAGCGCGGGTCAAGCCTTTTCAGGCGATTCCGCTTCTTCTTCCTCGTCCTCTTCCTCGTACTCCTCTTCGTCCTCGTCCTCTTCTTCGCCTTCCTCGTCCTCGTCGTACTCTTCCTCTTCGTCGTCCTCGTAATCCTCGACGCCGAAGTCTTCACCGTCCCAACGGCCTTCGCCGTCGGCGACGAAGGTCAGGGCCATCGCCGCCGGGTTGGTTCCGACGCGAACCAGCCAACCACCGAACACGCGCGCACGCTCGGTGACCAGGGTGGCCTCGGAGCCTTCATTGCCCAGCTTTTCCCACTCCAGCGAAAACGCAAACTCGGTCATTGCCTGGATCTCCTGATCAGTTGGTCTTGGGGCGAACCTGGATGTGCACTTCGGCCAGCTGCGCGTCGACGATCGGCGACGGCGCGTCGGTCATCAGATCCTGTGCACCGGTGGTCTTCGGGAAGGGGATGACGTCGCGGATCGACTCGGTGCCGGCCATCAGCGCGGCGATGCGGTCGATGCCGAAGGCGATGCCACCGTGCGGCGGCGCGCCGTAGTTCAGCGCGTCGAGCAGGAAGCCGAACTTGGCGCGGGCCTCTTCGGCACCGATGCCGAGCAGTTCGAACACCGCGCTCTGCATGTCCGGACGATGGATACGGATCGAACCACCGCCGATTTCATTGCCATTGAGCACCATGTCGTAGCCGCGCGAAACGGCGGTACGGGCATTGGCACGCAGGTCGGCGATGTCGTCCACGGCCGGTGCGGTGAAGGGGTGATGCAGGGCGACGTAGCGCTGTTCTTCCTCGTCCCACTCGAACATCGGGAAGTCGGTGACCCACAGCGGTGCCCAGCCGTCGGCGACCAGGCCGAAGTCCTTGCCGGCCTTCAGGCGCAGCGCGCCCATGAAGTCGGAGACCTTGTTGTAGCCACCGGCGCCGAAGAACACGATGTCACCGTTACCGGCGCCGACATGGGCGACCAGCGCGGCGAAGGATTCCTCGCTGAAGAACTTCTGGATCGGCGAGCTGACTTCGCCGTTGTCGGCGATCTTGATGTAGGCCAGGCCCTTGGCGCCGTACTTGGCGGCATGCGCTGCGTATTCGTCGATCTGCTTGCGGCTGAGCGCTGCACCGCCCGGGATGCGCAGCGCGGCGACGCGGCCTTCGGCGTCATTGGCCGGGCCGGTGAACACGGCGAACTCGCTGTCCTTGACCAGCTCGGCCACGTCGACCAGCTCCAGCGCGATGCGCAGGTCCGGCTTGTCCGAGCCGTAACGACGCATTGCCTCGGCCCAGGTCATGCGCGGGAAGCTGGCATCCAGCTGGACGTCGACCACTTCCTTGAAGATGGCGCGGATCATGTCCTCGACGAAATCCTGCACGTCGCGCTCGCGGACGAAGGCGAATTCCATGTCCAGCTGGGTGAATTCCAGCTGGCGGTCGGCACGCAGGGCCTCGTCGCGGAAGCAGCGCGCGATCTGGTAGTAGCGGTCGAAGCCGGCCACCATCAGGATCTGCTTGAACAGCTGCGGGCTCTGCGGCAGGGCGTAGAACTCGCCCGGATGCATGCGCGCCGGCACCAGGAAGTCGCGCGCGCCTTCCGGGGTGGCCTTGGTCAGGATCGGGGTCTCGATGTCCTGGAAGCCCTTTTCGTCCAGATGGCGGCGCAGGGCCTGCACCAGCTTGATGCGGGTGCGCTGCATGCGCTGCATTTCCGGGCGGCGCAGATCCAGGTAGCGGTACTTCAGGCGGGTTTCCTCGCCCGGATTCTCGTGGGCGTGGAACGGCAGCGGCGCGGCCTTGTTCAGCACGGTGATGGCGGTGGCGATCACTTCCACCTTGCCGGTGTGCATCTTGTCGTTCACCGCGTGGCGGGCACGCACCACGCCTTCCACCTGCAGCACATCCTCGTAGCCCAGCGACGCGGCCACGGCGAACACGTCGGCGTTGTCGACTTCCACGGTCACCTGCACGATGCCTTCATGATCTCGAAGATCGATGAAGCAGACGCCGCCCTGGTTACGGGCCACGTCGGTCCAGCCGGCGAGGGTGACAGTCTGGCCAATCAGGGTCTCATCGACCAGGCCGCAGAAGTGGGTACGCATGGGGGAAGCTCCGCTGGAGAACGCCGGCACCGGATGGGGGCCGGAAAGCCTCGTATTCTGCGGCCGAGGCCCCGGCCGGGGCAAATCCGGCCAGTCACACCGGCTTGATCGCCCCCCTCCCTATAGTCGGGCACCTGCCACCGTATGGGATGCCGCCATGAAACCGCTGTCCCTGGCCAGCCTGGCCGTAACCCTCAGCCTGGGTGCCGCGGGCACCCTTGCCCTGCCCGCCCCTTCCGCGCATGCGCAGAGCGGCGTGGTCCGCTGCGAAAGCCAGAACAACCGCGAACGGGTCTGCAACACCGGCTGGCGCAATGCGCAGCTGGTGCGCCAGCTGTCCGGCTCGGACTGCGATGAAGGACGCACCTGGGGCAGCCGTAACGGCAGCATCTGGGTCACCAACGGTTGCCGCGCCGAATTCGTCGAGGCCCGCGGTGGCTGGGGCGGCGGCAATGGCGGTGGCTGGGGCGGCAACAACGGCCGGCCCGGCGAGACCATCCGCTGCGAGAGCCAGAACAACCGTGAGCGCAGCTGCCCGGTCGGTTGGCGCAATGCCCGCCTGGTCCGCCAGCTGTCCGGCAGCCCCTGCAACGAAGGGCGTACCTGGGGCGTGCGCAACGGCGCGGTCTGGGTCAGTGGCGGCTGCCGTGCCGAATTCGCCGAAGCCCGCGGCTGGGGCGGTGGTGGCGGTGGCTGGGGCGGCGGCAACAGCAATTACTCAGTTACCTGCAGCAGCAACAACAATCGCTCGCAGACCTGCGACTGGGATGAGCGTCAGGGCCGCCCGGTGCTGCAGCAGCAGCTGTCCGGCAGTGCCTGCCAGGAAGGCCGCAGCTGGGGCTACTCACGTGGCCAGGTGTGGGTGAGCAATGGCTGCCGCGCGCGTTTCGGTACGCGGTAAGTACACGGCCGGATCCCTGGCCGACGGCCAGGGCTCTGGCCCCGGTCCGGTATCCCGCATCCACACATGGCGTGGATCTACTGAGGGCCTTTCTGGGGTCGAGGCCCTCCGCAGGAGGGATCCGACCCTGGGATCACGGGGCGGACGCTTTATCGTCGCCCCACGGTGCAGGCGGCAGGGCAACCGGCTTGCTCAGGTCGAACTGCACGCGGAAGCGGCGGCCCTCCGGGCGGGTCAGCTCGTAGACAAAGGTCTGGTCGGGATCAATCTCCATCGCCCAGGTGTTGTGCGTGGAGGCCAGCATGTCGGCGCGGCGGAACATCGCCACCGAATCGGCGTCGGCGGGGAACTGCTGGCGCTCGGCGGTGCCCGGCGGCGTGCTGTCGCCACCGTAGAGGGTGATCGCGTCGGGGCTGCCGTCTTCGTGGCGATGGTCGTGCTTCAGGCGCAGGCCGGTTTCCGTACGGGTCAGCACCCAGGTCCGCGAGTGGTCATCGCCGACATGGAACGGGATGCGCAGCTCGTGCGCCGGATCGGCACAGCCGCGCACATGCATGACCAGGCGCTGCCCGGCGAACGGATCCCTGCCGGTTGGTGCCGGCGTGTCCTCCACCACCTTGCCGGCGTAAGCCTGGCCGCAATGCGCGGCGATGGCGGCCATGAAGGCATCGGCCGGTGCGGTCGCCAGATCATGGGCGACCGTATCGGAGCGCTGCGAACACGCAGCAAGGCTGAGCAGGAGGGCGGAAGCGGTGACAACGGCAGGCAGTTTCATGCCCCAACCCTAACGGCCATGGCCGAAGTGCGCAAACCGCACGCGCAGCATCCGCTCAGCGATCGACTGCAGATGCCGCTGGCAGCGTTTCGGTGGCCGCCACCGGCGCGGCTTCGCCTTCACCCGCAGGTTCCTGTTCAACCGGATCGACATCGAACGGCGTGCGGAACACCAGCGACGGCAACAGCGTGGTCAGTGCGGCATACAGCAGCAGCGCGCCGAACAGCACCGCCGGAATCTGGAAACGCTCGCGCATGATCGCCGCCAGCACCAGGGTGAAAATCAGCGTCGGGGCCAACGCCAGCGAGACCCGCAGGCTGCTGCGGAAGCTCTCGCCGAACATCACCCGACGCTGCAGCCAGACCACGCCGATGCGCAGCGGCAGCACCACCAGGGTGATCACGATGCCCAGCCCCAGCGCCTCAAAGCTCAGTGCTTCGCTGGGCACCTTGGTGCCGGCATTGAAGAAATAGAACGGCACGAAGAACGAGGCGAACAGGCGCAGCGCATGCAGGTTCTCGTGCGAGGCCAGCAGCGGCATGCGCTGGTGCAGCAGGCGCGCGACCAGGCCGGCGATGAAGGCACCGACCAGGTAATACACACCCAGCAGATAGGTGATGTACGCCGCGACCATGCCGACCATGACCAGCAGCGAGAACTCCGAACCCGGCGCGTGCGGCGCCACCCAGCGGCCCAGCGCGATGAACAGCAGCGGCAGGCCGACCATCATCGCCAGCAGGGCCAGGCTGGACAGCGCCATGTGCCCCGGATCACCGGCCTGCAGCACGATGAACAACGCCGCCAGCGCCAGCAGTTCACCGGCAATGGCCTTGCTGGTCACCCAGAACCGCTCGTCCTCGCTCAGGCCCAGCCGCGACAGCGAATCCATGATGAAACCGGTGGAGGGCGTCAGCAGCGCCAGCGCCAGCAGGCCCGCGGCCTGCCACGGCAGCCCCGCGTAGCGCCAGGCCAGCCAGCCCACACCGAACAGCGTGCCGGTACGGATCACCAGATGCGCCAGCAGCGGCCACATGCCACGGCGCAGCGCCTGCAGATCCACTTCCAGGCCGGCGAACAGGAACAGCGAGGAAATGCCCAGCGTGGCCAACAGACCGATCACCGCGTCGTGCGCCTGGTCGCCCAGCCAGAGCATGCCGATGATGCCGAACAGCAGGCAGGTCAGCGGCGCGGGCAGGCTGAAACGCTGCAGCGCGCGTGGGATCACCAGCAGCGCAAAGATCAGCAGCAGGTAGATCAGTTCATGGCTCATGGGGGACTTCCGTGTGATTCGAACGCGCGCAGGATGCGCGCGCCGAACCGATCCGGCAAGCCACTTCTGAATGACCCCGGTTACCTCAACCGATCAGGCGATCGGCGATGCGGCCTACCTGCGCCAGCACCGTGGCACGCTGTTCGTTGCTGATCGCACCCGCCTGCAGGTAGGCGGTCAGCACCCAGGGCGTGCCGCCGGCCAGCGGCCACAACACGGCGATGTCGTTGCGCGCGTCCTCGCCGTTGCTGCCGGTCTTGTCACCGACGCGCCAGCGCTTGCCCAGGCCCGCGCGCAGGCAGGCGTCGCCGGTTTCGTTGTCGATCAGCCAATCGGCCAGCTGCTGCCGCGACGCCGGCTGCAGCACCTCGCCCAGCACCACGCGCTGCAGGGTCGCAGCCATCGCCGCCGGCGTGGTGGTGTCGCGCGGATCGCCCTTGGCAAAGCTGTTCAGCTCCGGCTCCAGGCGATCACTGCGGCTCACCGCATCACCGCTCGCGCGCAGGAACGCAGTCACCGCGGGCGGGCCACCGACCACGCCGAACAGCAGGTTGGCGGCAGTGTTGTCGCTGGTGATGATCGTGGCACGGCACAGATCGCGCACGGTCATGTCCTTGCCGGCGTGGCGGCGGGTGACCGGCGCGTGCGAGAGCAGATCGGCATCGCGCACCGGCACGCGCGTGTCCAGCAACGCGGGCCTGCGCTCGGCCTGGCTGAGCACGGTGGCGGCCAGCACGCTCTTGAACGTGCTGCACATCGGGAAACGCTCGTCCTGGCGATGACCGATGCGTCGGCCGCTGGCGGTATCAAGCAGGGTCACGCCGAGGCGGCCGGCACAGGCCTTTTCCAGTGCGGCGAAGTCGGTGGCGGCGGTGAGGGCGGCATCGGTCGGTGCACTGGCGGCGGTCTTGCCCGCCGCACGGGCCAGCAACGGCAGGGCAAGCGAGGAAGCAACGGCAGCACCACTGAACTGCAGGAATCGGCGACGGGCGAGCATGCGGGTTCTCCTGGGGGACCGCCCGATTATTGAAGCCTCGCACGCAGGCGACCAGCGCGAAAAATCAGCGGAAGGCATTAGCTGGATTAATGCCTGTCGCAATCAACCCTTTAATTCTCCTGAACTGGGCGCGAGGCAGGTAGGATCAGCCATCATCCTGGCTCACGACTACTCCGATGCTGCACCCTACCCTGCCGCTGAACGCCCTGCGTGCCTTCGAGGCGGCCGCACGCCACCAGAACTTCACCCGTGCCGCGCTGGAGCTGTGCGTCAGCCAGGCCGCGCTGAGCCACCAGATCCGCGGGCTGGAGGACCGGCTCGGCATCCGTCTGTTCCATCGCCTGCCGCGCGGCGTGGCGCTCACCGAGGAGGGCGCGGCGCTGTATCCGGTGCTCAACGAATCGTTCGAGCGCATCTCGGCCAGCATCGCGCGCTACACCGGTGGCCCGGCCCGTGAAGTACTGACGCTGGGCGTGGTCGGCACCTTCGCCACCGGTTGGCTGCTGCCACGGCTGGCTGCGTTCGAGGCCGCGCACCCGGACATCGAGCTGCGACTGCAGACCCACAACAACCGCATCGATCTGGCCGGCGAGGGCCTGGACCTGGCGATCCGCTTCGGTGATGGCGACTGGCAGGGCCAGGCCTGCACAGCGATCCTCGACGCGCCGTTTGCACCGCTGTGCGCACCAGCATTGGCGCGGCGGCTCAAACAGCCACGCGACCTGGGCACCCTGCCCCTGCTGCGCTCCTACCGCAGCGACGAATGGCCGCGCTGGCTGCAGGCGGCAGGAGTGAGTGGCGTGGAAGCCCGCGGGCCGGTGTTTGATTCGTCGTTGACGGTGGCGATGGCCGCGGTGGGTGGTGCCGGCGTGGCGCTGCTGCCGCTGCGCATGTTCGAGCAGGAACTGGCCGAGGGTCGCCTGCTGCAGCCATTCAGCACCACGCTGGAGCTGGGGCGCTACTGGCTCACGCGACTGCGCTCGCGTGCCGAGCGTGAGCCGGCGAAGCGGTTCCGCGAATGGCTGCAGGCACAGAGATGAAAAAGGGGACGGAGGGGATTAAGTCGTTTGTGGCACAAACGACTTAATCCCCTCCGTCCCCTTTTTTGCGTGATCAGGACTCCAGCAGCTCCATCCACGTCGCTTCGGCTTTTTCCAGCTGCGCGGCGGCGGTTTCGCGATCGCGGCCAAGCACGGCCATGCGGGTGGCATCGGCGTAGTTGGCCGGGTCGGCCAGCTGGCGGTCCAGCTCGGCCAGGGCGCTTTCCAGCTCGGCCACCTTGGCTTCGGCGGCGGCCAGCTTGTGCGGGTTCACCGGCTTCTTCTGCACCACCTGAGCCACCGGCGCGGTCTTGACCACCACCGGCTCTTCCACCTGTTCCATGCGCGCCTTGGTGCCCTGCGCCTGCGGACGGGTGCGCAGCCAGGCCGCGTAGGCGTCGAGGTCGCCGTCGAACGGCTCGACCACGCCATCGGCCACGCGCCAGTAGGTATCGCAGACCAGGCCGATCAGATGGCGGTCATGCGAGACCATCACGATCGCGCCTTCGAAGGTGGCCAGTGCTTCGGCCAGCGCTTCGCGCATTTCCAGGTCAAGGTGGTTGGTCGGTTCGTCCAGCAGCAGCACATTCGGCTGCTGCCAGGCGATCAGCGCCAGCGCCAGGCGCGCGCGCTCGCCGCCGGAGAAACCATCGACCGGCTCGAACGCGCGGTCGCCCGGGAAGTTCCACTTGCCAAGGAAATCGCGGAACGACTGGTTCGGTGCGTCCGGCGCGATCTCGCGGAAATGCTCCATCGGCGACTGGCCTTCGTGCAGCGACTCCACCGTGTGCTGGGCGAAGTAGCCGATCTTCAGGTCCGGGTGCGCCATGCGCTCGCCGACGATCGGCGCAAGCTCGCCCACCAGGGTCTTCACCAGGGTGGTCTTACCGGCACCGTTGGGGCCGAGCAGGCCGATGCGCTGGCCCGCTTCCAGGCCGAAGCCGACGTTGTGCAGGATCACCGCGTCCTTGCCGTAGCCGGCCTCGACGTGGTTCAGGCGGATCAGCGAGAACGGCAGCTTGGCCGGCGGCGCGAACTCGATGCGGAACTCGCGCTCGGCACGCACCGCTTCGGTGCCGGCCAGCTTGGCCAGGCGCTTCATGCGGCTCTGCGCCTGCGCGGCCTTGCTGGCCTGCGCCTTGAAGCGGTCGATGAAGCTCTGCAGGTGGGCACGCTCGGCCTGTTCCTTCTCGTGCGCGATCTGCTGCTGGCGCAGCTGTTCGGCGCGCTGGCGCTCGAAGTCGGTGTAGCCGCCCGGATAGAGCTTGGCGCCGCCACCGTGCAGGTGCAGGGTGTGGGTGGCCACGTTGTCGAGGAACTCGCGGTCATGCGAGATCAGCAGCAGGGTGCCCGGATATTTCAGCAGCCACTGCTCCAGCCAGTACACCGCATCCAGATCCAGGTGGTTGGTCGGTTCGTCCAGCAGCAGCAGGTCGCTGGGCATCATCAGCGCGCGGGCCAGGTTCAGGCGCACGCGCCAGCCGCCGGAGAACGAGGACACCGCGCGGTGGTGGGTCTCTGCCGGGAAACCGAGGCCGTGCAGCAGCTTGCCGGCGCGCGCTTCGGCGTCGTAGGCATTGAGCTCGGCCATCTTCGTGTGCGCCTCGGCCACCGCTTCCCAGTCTTCACGGGCGGTCGCCTCGGCCTCGGCGGCCAGCACTGCGGCCACCTCGATGTCACCGCCCAGCACGAAGCTCAGCGCCGGGTCGGGCAGCGACGGGGTTTCCTGGGCGACGCTGGCGATGCGCACCTTGCCGGGCAGATCGACATCGCCCTTGTCCGCCTCCAGCTCGCCCTTCACCGCCGCGAACAGGCTGGACTTGCCAGCACCGTTGCGGCCAACCACACCCACCCGGTAACCGGCGTGCAGGGTCAGGTCGACATTGGACAACAGCAGCCGCTCGCCGCGGCGCAAGGCGAAATTACGAAGGGAAATCATCGGGGGAGGCGTCCATATAACCAGATGGAATGTGCTGGTGAGCACTGTTCCTGCGACGCAATTCTAGCGTTAACGAATACTTGACGCGTCCCGGGATGCGCGGCGGCCGGCGTTCCTCTCTCCCACGTCCTTGCCGCGCGCGTCCCGGGCTCCCTCCCCCGCCAGTGCCGATCCGGGCTAAATGGTTGCTGCTGCAACGTTTTTTCCGATGACCGGCATTTGACACGCACTGAATATCCCGTTAATTCCTGCTTTGCGCACCGCAACAACCGCCGTCCGCCTCACCCCCGTGATGTCGATTCCGGTGCCGCCCCCGCCAACCGGAGCTCCGTCCCGATGACCCGCAAGACCAGCCTGATCGCCGCCGCCGTCGCTGTCGCACTCGGTGGCTCTCCGTTCGTTGCCGCTGCCCAGCAGGCCGGCACCGCCGCCAACACCCTGGACACGGTGATCGTCACCGGCACCCGCGTGGCCGACCGCACGGTGGCCGAATCGCAGTCGCCGATCGACATCATCACCCCCGAAGCCCTGCAGTCCACCGGCACCAGCGAGCTGGCCACCGCCCTGTCGCGCGCCCTGCCCTCGCTGAACTTCCCGCGCCCGGCCCTGACCGACGGCACCAGCGGCGTGCGCCCGGCGCAGCTGCGTGGCCTGTCGCCGGACCAGGTGCTGGTGCTGGTCAACGGCAAGCGCCGCCACACCTCGGCGATGATCAACGTCAACGGCAGCATCGGCCGGGGCTCGTCGGCAGTGGACATCAATGCGATCCCGATCGCCGCCATCGAGCGCGTGGAAGTGCTGCGCGACGGTGCGTCGGCACAGTACGGCTCGGACGCCATCGCCGGCGTCATCAACATCGTGCTCAAGGGCAGCGGCAGTGGCGGCAGCCTGGCGGTGGACTACGGCCAGTACTCGGCCGGTGACGGCAACAAGTACCAGCTCTCCGGCGATACCGGCGTCGAGTTCGGCAACGGCCGTGGCCGCGTGCACGTGGCCGGCCAGATCAGCCAGCAGGACGAAAGCAACCGCGCCGGCCCGTACCGCGGCACCACCCCGAACACCGGCAACTTCCCGAGCATCGGCCAGAAGACCTTCATCGTCGGCGACCCGCGCGTGGATGCGACTGCGGCTTCGGTCAACGCCAGTTTCGATTTCAGCGACCGCGTGACCGGCTACGCCAGCGCGCTGCTCAGCAACCGCGACATCACCTCGTTCGCGTTCTACCGCTCGCGCAACCACAGTGGGCAGAGCGCGCTGCTGGCGCAGACCTACCCGGACGGCTTCGTGCCGGAGATCAACCAGTACTCCAAGGACCGCTCGCTGGTGGCCGGGGTCAAGGGCAACACCGACAACGGCTGGACCTGGGACCTGAGCCTGAACCACGGCGAGAACACCCTCGACTTCCACACCCGCAACAGCATCAACTACAGTCTCGGCGCAACCAGCCCGCGCTCGTTCTACGACGGCACGCTGAAGTACCAGCAGGACATCTTCAACGCCGACCTGACCAAGTCGCTGGACTGGGGCCTGGCCTACCCGGTCACACTGTCCTTCGGCGGTGAGTACCGCAAGGAAAAGTGGGACCAGAAGCCGGGCGAGCTGAACTCGTACACCGGCAGTGGCGCGCAGGGCTTCGGTGGCTTCACCCCCACCAATGAAGTGCATGCCGACCGCCACAACTACGCGGTCTATGCCGGCCTGGAAGCGGACCTGACCGAGAAGTTCTCGGCCGGCATCACCGGCCGCTACGAGGATTACTCGGACTTCGGCGACCGCTTCTCCGGCAAGCTGTCGGCGCGCTACGCGTTCACCGACAAGGTTGCGCTGCGGGCCACCGCGTCCAGCGGATTCCGTGCACCTTCGCTGGCGCAGCAGGGCTACCAGGCGGTCACCAGCCAGTTCCTCAACGGCGTGTTCGTCGAGCGCGGCACCTTCCCCACCACCAGCCCGGCTGCGCAGGCGCTGGGCGCCTCGCCGCTGAAGGCCGAGACCTCCACCTCCTACAGCCTGGGCCTGGTGCTGCAGCCGGTCGACCGCCTGTACATCACCGTCGACGCCTACCAGATCGACATCGATGACCGCATCGCATTGTCGTCCAGCATCACCACCAACACCGCCACCAGCGCGCTGCTGGGCACGCTGGGCCTGCCGCAGGTGACCGCGTTCTCGTACTTCACCAACGGCCTGGATACGCGCACCCGCGGTGTCGATTTCGTGTCCAGCTACACGGTGCCCTTCAGCGCCAGCAGCCTGGAACTGACCGCCGCGTACAGCTACAACGACACCGAAGTGCGCCGCGTCGGCGGCACCCCGGCGGTGTTCGGCACGCTGGGCCTGACCCAGTCGCTGATCGGCCGCGATGAGATCGGCCGCATCGAGGACAGCTATCCGCGCGACAAGGCGATCCTGAGCGGCACCTGGCGTTCGGACCACTGGGAACTGGGCCTGGCCGCGACCCGCTACGGCAAATTCACCGTGCGCAACTCGGCCACCGCACTGCGCGACCAGACCTACGGCGACGCCTGGGTGGTGGATGCCTCGGCCAGCTACAAGCCGAGCAGCAACTGGACCCTGACCGTGGGCGCCGACAACCTGCTGGACAAGTACCCGGACCGCACCGAAGACCTGCAGAACTCCACCTTCGGCATGCTGCCGTACAGCAACTACTCGCCGTTCGGCTTCAACGGCGCCTACGTGTACGGCCGGGTCAAGTACACCTGGTAAGCGGTAGTGCCGGCCGCTGGCCGGCAACTCCCCGGTGGGGTCAGATCCCTTTTCCTGCGGGAGAGGGATCTGACCCCATTCGCATTTAAGGTTTGCCGTATCTGGCGTCATCGGTGAAAATCGGGATACCCCCGTTTTTCTGCGAGTGCCGATGCACCATGACACCGACCTGATCAACATCGTTGCCGTTGGCCTCGGGCTCGCCTTCATCTTCGGCGCGCTGGCCAACAAGCTCCGCTTGTCTCCCTTGGTCGGTTACCTGGTTGCTGGCATCTGCGTAGGCCCGTTCACCCCCGGCTTCGTCGCCGACCAGGCGCTGGCCAACCAGCTGGCCGAGCTGGGCGTGATGCTGCTGATGTTCGGCGTCGGCCTGCACTTCTCGCTGAAGGACCTGATGGCGGTCAAGGCCATCGCCATCCCCGGTGCCATCGGCCAGATCGCGGTCGCTACCCTGCTCGGCTGGGGCGTGGCCTCGCTGATGGGCTGGCCAGCCCTGCATGGCGTCATCTTCGGTTTCTCGCTGGCCACCGCCAGTACCGTGGTACTGCTGCGGGCGATGGAGGAACGCCGCCTGCTGGAAACCATGCGCGGCAAGATCGCGGTCGGCTGGCTGATCGTGGAAGACCTGGCCTGTGTGCTGGCGCTGGTGATGATGCCGGTGATGGCCGGTGTGTTCGGCCCCGATGCGGCCAAGGAATCGCACTCGCTGGGCAGCGTGCTGGCCGACATCGGCTGGACCTTCGTGCAGCTGGGCCTGTTCGTGGCGGTGATGCTGGTGGTCGGGCGCCGGGTCATCCCGTGGATCCTGGAACGCATCGCCGGTACCGGTTCGCGCGAACTGTTCACCCTCTCGGTGCTGGCGATCGCGCTGGGCGTGGCGTTCGGCTCGGCGATGTTGTTCGGCGTCTCGTTCGCACTGGGCGCGTTCTTCGCCGGCATGCTGCTCAACGAATCGGAACTGAGCCACAAGGCCGCGCATGATTCGCTGCCGCTGCGCGATGCGTTCGCAGTGCTGTTCTTCGTCTCGGTCGGCATGCTGTTCGACCCGAACATCCTCATCCAGCACCCGTGGCAGGTGCTGGCCACGGTGCTGATCATCATGTTCGGCAAGTCGGCCGCCGCGTTCTTCATCGTGCGTGCGTTCGGCCACCCGACCAGCACCGCGCTGACCATCTCGGCCAGCCTGGCGCAGATCGGCGAGTTCGCCTTCATCATCGCCGGCCTCGGCGTCGCGCTGCAGATCCTGCCGAAGGAAGGCCAGTCGCTGGTGCTGGCCGGTGCGCTGGTGTCGATCATGCTCAACCCGCTGGTGTTCGGGCTGCTTGACCGTTGGCAGGCCAAGCAGGAGCAGTCGCCCCAGGCCGCCGAGCCGGAAGAGGCCACCGGTCCCTCGCGTGACCTGCATGACCATGCCATCGTCATTGGTTACGGCCGGGTCGGCAGCGAGCTGGCGCAGGTGTTGCGCGATCGCGGCGTGCCGGTGCTGGTGATCGATGACAACAAGGAGCACGTCGAACAGGCGCACGCCAAGGGCCTGGCGGCGATCCGTGGTAGTGCTGCTGCCGACCGCGTGCTGGCCGAAGCGCATCCGGAACGCGCGAAGATTGCGGTGCTGGCGATTCCTCAGCCGCTGGAAGCCGGTGAGGCGCTGGCCAAGCTGCGTGCGATCAATCCGGATCTGACCCTGCTGGCGCGTGCGCACAGCGATGCGGAGGTGAAGCATCTGCTGGAACACGGTGCCGATGGCACGGTGATGGCAGAGCGCGAGCTGGCCTATTCGCTGGCCGAGATGGTGATGGCCACGCCGCCCTACCGGAATATCGGGCAGCACAGCATTCCGGTGGTGTGAGGAGTGTGGGCGCGGCAGGGCTTGCAGCCCTGCACCTGCTGAATCAACTTCAACTGCAACGGCAAAAGCTGACTCTCCGTGGAATGGCGGGGTGGGTCCGGTTGCGGGGGGCGCTGCAAGTACGTCCATGTAAGCTCGGTCGCCGCATCCATGCGGCTCACGCCCCCGCAACCGGCCCCCCCCCGCCTTCGACAGTTCCCCGCTGCTGTTGGTGGGTGTCGACCTTGGTCGACGCGGCGGTGCATCTGACCCCGGAAACAAAAAAATCCCCGGTCGACCCGCATCGACCGGGGATCTGGATCGCCACGTTGCCATGCCTTGGAGAGGCAGTTCCACCGTAGCGCATCGCGGTGCCGGTGGTGATCGCCTGTGGCGATGACGACCAAGCGTGCGGCTATCAGGCGCCAGCCAGGGCCTGCTCCAGGTCGGCACGCAGGTCGCCGATATGCTCGATGCCGATCGACAGCCGCACGGTGTCTTCGCTGACACCGGCCTTGGCCAGTTCGGCGGCGTCCAGCTGGCGATGGGTAGTCGAGGCGGGATGGGTGGCCAGTGACTTCGCGTCGCCCAGGTTGACCAGGCGGGTGAACAGCTTCAGCGCATCGAGGAAACGTGCGCCGGCTTCACGGCCGCCCGGCAGGCCGAAGGTCAGTACGCCCGAGCCGTGCCCGCCCAGGTAGCGCTGCGCGGCGGCGTGCTCGGGGTCGTCGGCCAGCCCGGCGTAGCGCACCCAGGCCACCTTTGCGTGTGACTTCAGAAACTGCGCGACAGCCAGCGCGTTGGCGTTGATGCGCTCCATGCGCAGCGCCAGGGTTTCAATGCCCTGCAGGATCAGGAACGCATTGAACGGCGACAGCGCCGCGCCGGTATTGCGCAGCGGCACCACCCGCGCGCGGCCGATGTAGGCCGCCGGCCCCAGCGCTTCGGTATAGACCACGCCGTGATAGCTGGGGTCGGGCTGGTTGAGCCGTGCGAAGCGCTGGGGTTGTGCAGCCCAGTCGAAGCGGCCGGAATCGACGATCGCGCCGCCGAGGCTGTTGCCGTGGCCGCCGAGGTACTTGGTCAGCGAATGCACCACGATATCGGCGCCGTGCTCGAACGGGCGCAGCAGGAACGGCGTGGCCACGGTGTTGTCGACAATCAGCGGCACGCCGGCGGCATGCGCGACCTCGGCAATCGCCGCGATGTCGGTGACGTTGCCACGCGGGTTGCCGATCGATTCGACGAACACCGCCTTGGTGCGTTCGTCGATCAGCGCGGCGAAGGCGGACGGATCGGCCGGGTCGGCGAAGCGCGCCTGGATGCCGTACTGCGGCAGCGTATGCGCCAGCAGGTTGAGGCTGCCGCCATACAGCGCACTGGAGGCCACGATGTTGTCACCGGCCTCGGCAATGGTCTGGATGGCATAGGTGATCGCCGCCTGCCCCGAGGCCAGTGCCAGCGCGCCGATGCCCCCCTCCAGCGCGGCCAGGCGCTGTTCCAGCACGTCGGTAGTGGGGTTCATGATGCGGGTGTAGATGTTGCCGGGCACCTTCAGGTCGAACAGATCGGCGCCGTGCTGGGTGTCATCGAAGGCATACGCCACCGTCTGGTAGATCGGCACCGCCACCGCGCGGGTGGTCGGATCGGGACGGTAGCCGCCATGCACGGCCAGGGTTTCCAGTTGCCACTGCGGGTCGCTCATTGCGCCAGGCTCCATCCGGGGAAACCGCCACCATAGGCCAGCCAGAACCACGCGCTGAAAGCTGCTGGCGATGACGCCAGTACCACCGGTTATCAGGTTGGCCGCGATTCAGGCAGCCGTCATGGGGCGTTGATAGGCTTCGCCGCCGGGCGCTCCTGCCCGGGCACGGAGGCCCAAGCGCATGCAGTCATCCCCCTGGACACCCGCCGCCAGCGGCTCGCCGACCCCGGTGCTGCTGGTGGAGGACGACCGCCGCCTGGCCGAACTGGTCAGCGACTACCTGCACGAACATGGCTTCGCCGTGCAGCATGTGGCCCGTGGCGACCTCGCCGGTGCGGCCTGCCGCCAGCACGCGCCGGAACTGGTGGTGCTGGACCTGATGCTGCCCGGCCTTGGCGGCATCGATGTGTGCCGGCAGATCCGCAGCTTCTCCGATGTGCCGATCCTGATGCTGACCGCCTGCGAGGACGACATCGAACAGGTGCTCGGCCTGGAATCGGGCGCCGACGACTATGTGCACAAGCCGATCGAGCCGCGCCTGCTGCTGGCCCGCCTGCGCGCCCTGCTGCGCCGCCGCCATGGCAGCAGCAACACCGGCAGCCCCTGCCGCCTCATGCACGGCGAGCTGCTGATCGACCGCATGCAGCGCGAGGTGCATCTGCACGGCCAGCCGGTGGACATGGGCACCACCGAATTCGAGATCCTGTGGCTGCTGGCCAGCCAGCCGGGGCAGATTCTCTCGCGTGACCAGATCCTGCAGGCGGTGCGCGGCATCGGCTTTGACGGCCTGGACCGCAGTGTCGATGTCAGCATCGGCAAGCTGCGCCGCAAGCTGGGCGATGACGCGCGCGAACCGCGGCGGATCAAGACGGTGTGGGGCCGCGGCTACCAGTTCAATCCCTCGTCCTGGTCGGCATGAAGCGGCTGTTCCTGCGCCTGTGGCTGGTGGTCGGCGCGAGCTTCCTGATCACCCTGCTGCTGATCAACGTGATCTTCGATCGCATCTACCTGCCGTTCCAGCAGCGTGTGTTCGCAGAGCAGGTGCGCGGCCAGTTGTATGCATTGCGGCAGGGGTTGGACGGAAAGGACTCCGCCGCCCAGCAGGATCAGCTGGCGCAATGGCAACCCCACTATGGCATCGCATTGGCTCTGCTGCCGTCAGCACCGGCCCTCGCGGCCGGCGAACAGGAACAGCTGCAGCGCAACGGGCTCATTTCCCGGCAGAAGTTCGAGATCGTACTGGCGCCGCTTGATCCACTGCATCCCGATGGCCCCTGGCTGCGCCTGCATCTGCCAGGCGAGCCGTCGATGACCCTCTATCTCACCCTGATCGCCTATTCGGTGATGCTGGCCCTGTTCGGGCTGTGCCTGTACGCCTGGGTGCGCCTGCTCTGGCGCGATCTGGACGCGCTGCGCGTGCATGCCGATCGCATCGGCGCCGGCGATCTGCAGGCGCGCGCGCAGGTTTCGCCACGCTCGCAGATACGCGTCATCGTCGACCATTCCAACCGCATGGCCGCACGCGTGGCCGAACTGGTGCAGCGCCAGCGCGACCTCACCCATGCCATATCGCACGAACTGCGCACGCCCATCGCGCGCGTGGCCTTCGGCCTGGACCTGATGCAGGACAGCGACGATCACGAACGCCGTACACGGCTGGCACAGGGGCTGCACGGCGACCTGGCCGAACTCAACCGGCTGGTCAGCGAACTGCTGGCCTATGAGCGTCTGGAGCATCCTGGCGAAGGCGAGCCGATGCAGCGCATTGAAGCCAACGACTGGCTGCAGGCCTGCCTGGCCGATGCACGCCGTGATGCCGAACGAGCCGGCGTGGTCCTGCGCGTGCAGCCCAGTGCGTTGCCGCGGGTGGATGCCGAACCGCGGCTGCTGCAGCTGGCGCTGAGCAATCTGGTGGGCAATGCGCTGCGCCACGCGCGTTCGCAGGTGGAAGTGTCGCTGGTCGGTGTCGGCGGCCGCGCGTGCCTGCGCGTGGATGACGACGGCCCGGGCATCGCCGAGGCCGACCACGAAAAAGTGATGCGCCCGTTCACCCGCCTGGATGACAGCCGCAGCCGCGATACCGGCGGCTTCGGGCTGGGCCTGGCCATCGTCAACCGCATTGCAGCCCGCCACGGTGGCGAGCTGCGCATCAGCCGCGCCACGCTGGGTGGCGCGCGCCTGGAAATGCACTGGCCGCTGGCTGCCAGCTGAACGCCCACGGGCGCCATTACAGTTGATTACAACTCCCGCACAACTGCGGAGGGATCGGTCGCCGGCATATCGCCACGCTGGCGACCCTGCAGCACTCGCCGGATGCGCGCGCTGCTTTCCTCCCATTGTCGAGAGATTCCATGTCCCAGCTTCGCCGTTCCCCCACCCTGCTCTGCCTGGCCCTGCTGCCGCTGTTCGCCGCGCCGATCGCCCACGCCAAGGATGACCACTGGACCTTCGAGCTCGCCGCTGGTGGTGGCGTGACGCCGCGCTACAGCGGCAGCGAGGAATACCGCGCGACGCCGTCGCTGTCGTTCGATGTCACCTCGCCGGGGGGCTGGTTTCTGGGCACCAGTGGCATCGGTTGGGGCACGTCCATTGGCGAGCACACCCGTGTGCGTGCCTACGTCGGCGCCAGCGGCATCCGCCGCGACAAGGACTCCCTGCTCGGCGGTTCGGACTTCCTGCGCGGCATGGGTGATATCGATACCCGTCCCCTGGTCGGTGTCTCGGCTGGTTATACGCTGGGCGAAGCCGTGCTGAGCGGCTCCTGGCAGTTCACCCGCAAGGACGAGGACAAGGCCGAGAACGGCCTGGCTACCCAGCAGATCCATCTGAATCTGAGCATGCCGCTGTTCGACCTGGCCGGTGGCGTTGTCAGCGGCAGTGTTTCCACCGACTACGGCAATCGCGGTTACATGCAGACCTGGTACGGCGTCAGCCCGGAACAGGCGGCGCGCACCGGCTTTGCCCAGCACACGCCGAAGGCTGGGCTGGTCAGCGCCGGTCTTGGCCTGAAATGGAGCCACCGCGTGGGCCGCAATGGCAACTGGTACATCTCGGCCGAAGGCACGCGCCTGCTCGGCGATGCGGCCGACAGCCCGATCGTGCAGAAGGCGAACCAGTTCGGCTTGATGAGCGGCTATACGCACCGCTTCTGAGTGAGCGCCGGGCATGGCCCGGCGTACTCCGCAGGAAACGGGGCGCTGCGGTCAGGCAGCGCCCCGATGGACTCACGCCTTGGCGAACACCAGGTGGCCGCCGTCGTTGCCGACTTCGATGGTGTCGCCGTTGACGAAGGCGCCGGACAGGATCTTCTGCGCCAGCGGGTTCTCCAGCTGCGCCTGGATCGCACGCTTCAACGGACGTGCGCCGTACACCGGATCGAAACCAACGTTGCCAAGCAGGTCGAACGCTGCATCGGACACCAGCAGCTTCAAACCACGTTCGGCCAGGCGCTTTTCCAGGCCACGCATCTGGATGCGTGCGATCTGCTTGATCTGCTGCTTGTCCAGCGGGTGGAACACCACGATGTCGTCCAGGCGGTTGATGAACTCCGGGCGGAAGTGCGCCTGCACCACGCCCATCACCGCCGCCTTCATCTGCGTGTAGGCCTCCGGACTGTCGTCGGCGCTCATGTCCTGGATCTGGTGCGAGCCCAGGTTCGAGGTCATTACGATGACGGTGTTGCGGAAGTCCACGGTGCGGCCCTGGCCATCGGTCAGGCGGCCATCGTCCAGCACCTGCAGCAGGATGTTGAACACATCCGGATGCGCCTTCTCCACTTCGTCCAGCAGGATCAACGAATACGGACGGCGACGCACGGCCTCGGTCAGGTAGCCACCCTCTTCGTAACCGACGTAGCCCGGGGGCGCACCGATCAGGCGGGCGACGCTGTGCTTCTCCATGAACTCGCTCATGTCGATGCGGATCATCGCGTCGGCACTGTCGAACAGGAATTCGGCAAGCGACTTGCACAGCTCGGTCTTGCCGACACCGGTCGGGCCGAGGAACAGGAACGAACCGGCCGGGCGATTCGGATCGGACAGGCCCGCGCGCGAACGGCGCACGGCATCGGAGACGACCTTGATCGCTTCCTCCTGGCCGACCACGCGGTTGTGCAGCACCTCTTCCATCCGCAGCAGCTTGTCGCGCTCACCTTCGAGCATCTTGTTGACCGGAATGCCGGTCCAGCGCGATACGACCTCGGCGATCTCCTCGTCGGTCACGCGGTCCTGCACCAGCTTGAAGTCCTTGTGCTCGGCCTCCTGGGCCGCGGCCAGCTGCTTTTCCAGCTGCGGCAGCAGGCCGTACTGGATCTCGCTCATCTTGGCGAAATCCTGGCGGCGCTGCGCGGCTTCCAGCTCCAGCTTGGCCTGTTCGACCTGCTCCTTGATCTTGGTCGCACCCTGCAGCGCTGCCTTCTCCGACTTCCAGATTTCATTGAGGTCGGAGAACTCACGCTCCAGCGCATCGATGTCGTTCTCCAGATCGGCCAGGCGCTGCCGCGAGGCTTCGTCCTTTTCCTTCTTCAGCATCTCGCGCTGGATCTTCAGCTGGATCACCCGGCGTTCCAGGCGGTCCAGCTCCTCCGGCTTGGAGTCGATTTCCATGCGCAGGCGCGAGGCCGCCTCGTCCATCAGATCGATGGCCTTGTCCGGCAGCTGGCGGTCGGTGATGTATCGGTTGGACAGCGTCGCAGCGGCGACGATGGCCGGGTCGGTGATCTCCACGCCATGGTGCAGCGCGTACTTTTCCTTCAGGCCGCGCAGGATCGCGATGGTGTCCTCCACCGACGGCTCACCGACGAAGACCTTCTGGAAGCGCCGCTCCAGCGCGGCATCCTTCTCGATGTACTTGCGGTACTCGTCCAGCGTGGTCGCGCCGATGCAATGCAGCTCACCGCGTGCCAGCGCCGGCTTCAGCATGTTGCCGGCATCCATCGCGCCGTCAGCCTTGCCGGCGCCGACCATGGTGTGCAGTTCGTCGATGAACAGGATGATCTGGCCTTCGTTCTTGGCCAGGTCGTTGAGCACGCCCTTGAGACGTTCCTCGAATTCGCCACGGAACTTGGCGCCGGCAATCAACGCGCCCATGTCCAGCGACAGCACACGCTTGCCGCGCAGGCCCTCGGGCACTTCGTCGTTGATGATGCGCTGGGCCAGGCCTTCCACGATCGCGGTCTTGCCCACGCCGGGTTCGCCGATCAGCACCGGGTTGTTCTTGGTCCGGCGCTGCAGCACCTGGATGGTGCGGCGGATTTCCTCGTCACGGCCGATCACCGGATCGAGCTTGCCGCTCTCGGCGCGCGCGGTCAGGTCGATGGTGTACTTTTCCAGCGCCTGCCGCTGTTCCTCGGCATTCTCCGACTGCACGTTCTCGCCGCCACGCAGCTTGTCGATCGCGGCCTGCAGGCGGGTCTTGTCGGCACCGGCGGCGCGCAGCGCCATGCCCAGCGTGCCACTGTCTTCCAGCGCCGCCAGCACGAACCACTCGCTGGCAATGAAGGCATCGCCATTCTGCTGGGCCAGCTTGTCAGTGTGATTGAGCAGGCGTCCGAGGTCGTTGCCCATCGAAACGTTGCCAGCCTGGCCGGACACCTTCGGCAGTGCATCCAGCGCCTCGGTCAGGCGCTCGCGCAGCACCGGCACGTTCACCCCGGCCTGGGCCAGCAGCGGGCGCGTGCTGCCGCCCTGCTGGTCCAGCAGTGCGCTGAACAGGTGAACCGGTTCGATGATGCTGTTGTCGCGGCCAACGGCCAGCGACTGTGCGTCTGCCAGCGCCTGCTGGAAACGCGAGGTGAGCTTGTCCATCCGCATTGCGAATCCTCATCGGTCATCAGGGCCGGCCCGCGCCGGCGATGCTGGAAAGATGCGGTTGCCCCACCCCGTTTCAAGGGTGACTGCGACTGCACCCCGAGGCCAGTCAGCCTGCGGCCAGCATGCCGGAACGGGTGTGGTCGGCGCGTTGATCCCGATCAGTTCCGCGCGGTGGAAGGGTTCAACGGGTGATCGCGCTGCGGATCGCCCGCAGCTGCTGCTTGACCGCCCGCGCCTGCGCCGGATCTATACGCAGCAGGGCCTTCTGCCCGATCGAGCGTGACTGCAGGGTGGGATCGACGAAGCGATAGCGGCCCCGTTCGTCGCGCTGCACCAGCGGCGCCTGGGCCAGTTCCGGGGTCTCCAGCAGGTGGTCGATCACCGTGACCAGACGGTCGTTGAAATAGCCCTCGGGCCGGCCAAGATCGACATAGGCCTGCTGGATCAACGGATAGAAACGCTTGTACGCGGTGGCCGTCGCCGCCGGATCCAGCGCGGTGAAGGCCTGCACGTAGGGCGTATAGCGCGCCGCGTTGCTGGCGGCGATCCGCTCGCCGCCCTCACCGGGCTCGACCTGCAGGCTGCCTGGCAGCGGCCGCGCGGCCAGAGCGGTGGGTGGTACGCTGGGCTTGTCCAGGTTGTCGACCTGGGTGACCAGGCGCTGGATCAGGTGGTCGCGCAGCAGCAGGGTCAGCGGCCCTTCGCCCTGGAACAACTGGCTCAGCGCGCCCCAGGCCGCCGCATCGCTGTCGGCCAAGTTCGGCAGTGCTGGATCAGCGGCCGCCTCTGTCTCCAGCGGGTGCCTGATCGGTGGAGGTGCCGGGGCCGGTTGCTCGGCCGTCATTGGCTGTGGAGGTGCGGCGCTGCTGGCGGGAGTGGATTGCACCGGCACCGAGACTCCGTCCGCCAGGCTCTTCAGCTGGTCGCGGAACAGCCAACCGCCCGCGCCACCGATCACCACCACGCCCAGCACCCAGGGCCATACCGCCTTTCCACTCTGCATGATGCAGCACCTCGTTTTCACACGCATGGAGAAGGTGTGACCCCCCGTGTCGGCGAGGGTTCCCCCTTCGTTCGGCTGCGGTTTGGGTTGGGCAGGACCTGCAGCCATGCTCACGCCTGCTTTGCACGACGCGCGCGAGGCTGTTGCTCTTGTCGTGTGGAGACACTGCCATGCAGTACGCGCTGTATTACTGGACCGGCATCCAGGGCCGTGGCGAGTTCGTGCGGCTGGCGCTGGAAGATGCCGGTGCCGACTACATCGACATGGCGCGGGTGCACGGCGATGCAGTGATGCAGCCGTTTCTCGATGGCAGCAGTGAAGGTGCGCAGCCCTTCGCGCCGCCGTTCCTGAAGGCCGGTCGCCAGGTCATCGCGCAGGTCGCGGCAATCCTGGATTTCCTGGGCCCGACGCTGGACCTGGTGCCACAGGCAGCCTCGCGGCGGATGCAGGCGCTGCAGTTGCAGCTGACCATCGCCGACCTGGTGGCCGAGGTGCATGACACCCACCATCCGATCGCTGCATCGAAGTACTACGAAGAGCAGAAGACCGAGGCCAAGGCACGTGCCGCGTCGCTGCGCAGCGAACGGCTACCGAAGTTCCTCAGCTACTTCGAGCAGGTGCTGGCGGCCAACGGTGGCCGCCATGCACTGCGCGAGCACTCGTATGTGGATCTGTCGCTGTTCCAGCTGCTGAGCGGGCTGAACTACATGTTCCCACGCCGCATGCAGGCACTGGAACCGACCCTGCCCCTGCTGCGCGCGCTGCAGGAGCGGGTGGCGAAACGACCCAACATTGCCTCCTATCTGGACTCGGAACGGCGATTGCCGTTCAACACCAACGGCATCTTCCGCCACTACCCGGAACTCGATGGAGAGCGGTAGTGCCGGCCGCTGGCCGGCAGCTGCACGCTACGTCCGAGGTCCATGAGGATGCCGGCCAGCGGCCGGCACTACTCTGGGGTCAGCTGTTTTCACCCAGCGGCTTCACCGCCTGCTTCTGCAGTGACAGCAGGCCCAGCAGCAGCGCCAATGCCACGTAGGCGCCGGCGAACTGCCAGCTGATGATGCGCGCCAGGCCGTCCAGATCCCACGGCAGGTAGATGCCACCGCGCGGGTCCACCGAGTGGATCAGGCCGAACAGGGTCAGCACCGCCGCCACCAGCAGGAAGCCGCAGGCGCGGCGCAGGCGGCCATCAACCATGGCCGCCACCGCAGAGATCCACAGCATCGAGGTGATGATGAAGCCATTGCCGAGGGTGAAGATCACCGCCAGCTCAGGCAATCCGTGGCCATCGAGCTTGGTCAGCAGCTGCGGCAGCTGGTCCGGTGCGATCCAGCCTGGCGCCTTGATCGCCAGCAGGTACGCTACCGACGGCAGGAAACCGAACACCATCGCGCCGGTATGGTGGCGCGGCGTGGCCTGGAAGGCCTGGGTGGTGATGTCGATGGCCACGTACACGATGATCGGTGCCAGCACCGCCAGCGGCAGCCACTGCACCAGCCCGGAGATGATGCCGAGCATGCCGCCGATGCCGACGAACAGTCCGGTCAGCAGCGTGTAGCCGCTGCGCGCGCCCATGTGCTTGTAGGCCGGCTGGCCGATGTACGGTGTGGTCTGCGCCACGCCGCCGCAGACACCGGCCACCAGCGTAGCCACCGCTTCCACCAGCAGGATGTCGCGGGTGCGGTAGTCATCACCAGCGGCGCGTGCGCTTTCGGACACGTTGATGCCACCGACCACCATCAGCAGGCCGAACGGCAGCAGCAGCGGCAGGTAGGTCATCGCGGTGGGCAGGCCGTCGAGGAAGCCCAGCGTCGGCAGCGGCAGCACCACCTGCGGCGGCACCCACGCCGGCACGTGGAAGCCCGGCGCGCCCAGACCGGCCAGGCCCAGCCCGTAATACAGCACGGTGCCGAACACGAAGGCCAGCAGCACGCCCGGGCCACGCACCGGCAGCTTGCCCTTGGCGATCAGCACATACAGCAGCAGGCCCAGGGTGGTGAAGCCGACCAGCGGCGAGCGCAGCGTTTCCAGCAGCGGCAGCAGGCCCATCAGCACCAGCGCGATGCCGGCGATGGAACCCAGCAGCGCGGCCCGCGGCAGCGCGCGGGTGACCGCTTCGCCGAAGAACGACAGCACGAACTTGAGCACGCCCATGATGACCAGCGCGGCCATGCCCAGCTGCCAGGTCGCGATACCCGCGGCATGCGGGTCCATGCCCTGCTGCTTGAAGGCGATGAAGGCTGGGCCGAGCACCAGCAACGCCATGCCGATGCTGGTCGGTGCATCCAGGCCCAGCGGCATGGCGGTGACATCATCGCGGCCGGTACGCGCGGCCAGCCGGCGGGCCATCAGGGTGTACAGCAGGTTGCCGACCAGCACGCCGAAGGCGGTGCCGGGGAACATGCGGCCGAACACCACGTCGGCGGGGAACTGGAAGATCCCGACCAGGGCCATGGCGATGAAACCGAGGATGGAGAGGTTGTCGACGACCAGGCCGAAGAAGCCGTTGAAGTCGCCGGCGACGAACCAGCGACGCGGTGCGGCGGAAGCGGGAGCGGACATGGAAGGGGCGGTGGGGGTGGGGACCGCCGATGGTAGGCCCAGCGGGGCCCGGGCGCCAATTCCGTCGTGGAATGATGGGTTCCAGTCAACGGCGGGGCCCCTCGTGGCTGGGTTGGTCGCGGACAGCGATTTCTGGGTAGGGCCGGTCGGGATGGGCTGCGCAGGACACGCCGTAAACCCGTCCCTGGGGGCTCGATGGCGCCATCCATGGCGCCAACGGTCCTGCGCGCCCATCCCGAACGGCCCCTGACAGTTTCCTGCGCGTGCCAGCCACGGAAGAGAATCAAAAGATCAAAAGCAAAGGCAGGCTCTCGTTGTAGCGCCAAGCCCATGCTCGGCTGCTGTACGCGAAGCCTCTCAGCCGAGCATGGCTCGGCTCTACGAGAACAATTCGATCATTTCCACGCTATCCACGCATGGCGTGGATCTACCGTGTCGACCAAGGTCGACACCCACCAGCGCAATATGCCGTTCCGACAGATCGCAGGAGACTGTCGAGGGCGGGGTGGGTCCGGTTGCGGGGGCGTGAGCGCCATGGATGGCGCGACCGAGCTTACATGGATGTACTTGCAGCGTCCCCCGCAACCGGACCCACCCCGCCATCCCTCAGGAAACCCGCTTCTGCTCTGGCTCCGGCTCGTAGCGGGTGCAGGGCGCAGCCCTGCATCAAACCCACCCCGTTACTTCTTCAGGAAGTTGTCCACCAGCAGATGCTTCACGTCGTCGAAGCGGCCGTTCAACACCGCCTTGGCCGCATACAGCGCGGTACCGGCCACCTGCTTGGCCTCGATCTGCGGCGGCATCACCAGCTCGGCGCGGCTGGTATGCACGTCCAGCAGCGCCGGGCCGCGCTGCGCCAGGAAGTCCTGCACCGCCTCCTCCAGATCCTCGCTGCGGGTCACCGTGCGGCCGTGGAAGCCGATCACCTCGGCCAAGCGGCCGAAGTCCGGGTTCTTCAGGTCGGTGTAGTTGTCCAGCAGGCCTTCCACCTTCTGCTCCAGCTCGACGAAGTTCAGCGAGCCATTGTTGAACACCACCACCTTGATCGGCAGGTTCTCCTGCACGGCCGTCAGCAGGTCGCCCAGCAGCATCGCCAGGCCGCCATCGCCGGACAGCGAAATCACCTGCCGGCCGGGGAACGCCTTCTGCAGGCCCAGTGCCTGCGGCATTGCATTGGCCATCGTGCCGTGCAGCAGGCTGGTCAGCGTGCGGCGGCGACCGTTGACGCGGATATGCCGCAGCACCCAGACCATCGGCGAGCCGCCGTCAGCGGTGAACAGCGCATCGTCGCTGGCGTACTTCGACAGCAGCGCGGTCAGATGCTGCGGGTGGATCAGCTCGCCCTCGCCCGGCTGTTCTTCCTGCTCGCGCTTCTTCAGCGCCTTGTCGCGACGTTCGATACATTCGTCCAGGAAACTGCTGTCCTCGCGCGGCGGCAACATCGGCAGCAAGGCATCCAGCGTCGGTGCGATGTCACCGACCACGCCCAGGTTCACCGGGTGGCGGCGGCCGAGATGGCTGCCATCGCGGTCGACCTGGATGATCGTGGCCTTGTCCGGGTAGAACTGGCCCCAGGCGAAGTCGGCGCCGAGCAGCAGCAGCGTGTCGCACTCCATCAGCGTGTGGAAGCCGGATTCGATACCGAAGATGCCGGTCATGCCCATGTTGTACGGGTTGTCCGGCTCGACGAAATCCTTGGCGCGCGAGGTGTGCGCCACCGGCGCCTGCAACCTGCGCGCCAGTTCCAACAACTGCACGTGTGCACCCTGGCAGCCGGCGCCGGCATAGATGCCGATGCGCTTGCCCTGCCCCAACAACTCGGCAATACGCTGCAGTTCCGCGTCGGAGGGGCGCAGCACCGGCTGGGTGTAGTGCACCGAGAACGGCACATCGTGCTTCACCTCGGCCTCGCTGATGTCAGCCGGCAGGATCACTACGGCGACGCCGCGACGGCTGATCGCGGCCTGGCAGGCCAGCGCCACCACGCGTCGCGCCTGTTCGGCACTGTGCACCTGCTCGCAGAACACCGTGCAGCTGCCATACACCGCCTTGAAGTCCACTTCCTGCGGGAACTCCATGCCCAGCTCGCTGGTGACGATCTGGCTGGCGATCAGCACCATCGGCGCGCGGTTGCGATTGCTCTCGAAGATGCCATTGATGAAGTGCAGGCCACCGGGCCCACAGGAACCGGCGCAGGCGGTCAGTTCGCCACTTACCAGCGAATCGGCACCGGCGGCGAATGCGGCCACTTCCTCATGCCGTACGTGCACCCAGGCGATGTCACTGCCATGCATCGCATCGGTCACATGATTGAGCGTATCGCCCACGATGCCGTAGCAACGGCGGACACCAGCCTGCCGCAGGGCGTCCACCACGATTTCGGCCACGCGCTTGCTCATCGGATACATCCTCGAACGGGGGAACATCCGAGGCTAGACCCGATGAAGTGATGCCACCGCAAAAAAAGGGGACGGAGGGAATTAAGTCGTTTGTGCCGTTAACGACTTAATTCCCTCCGTCCCCTTTTTTCTTCAATCGTTGACGTTGATCCAGCCCACCACCGCGCCCTGCTTCGGGTTGCGGTAGCGCAGCTTCATCCAGCCATCCTGTTCATCCAGCATCTCCACGTGGTCGCCCTGCACCAGATAACGCTTGGTGCTGGATGCACCGGGTCGGTCGAACAGGAACAGGCGCGCTGGCACCACGGTGGCCTGCTGGCCACGCAGCGGCCCATTCGGCGGTGCGCCCAGGCCATCAGCGATGGCGGTCTCCAGCACACGACCGGCGGGATCATAGGTACGCCAGACCGCCAACGGGCCCTGCTCGTCGCTCTGTTCCCATTGCAACGCGGCGTTCACCGTGTCGCCCAGCATCAGAACGCTTTCGCTGCGGTAGAGATAGAGCTTCGCACCTGCAAACCGGTACTGGTCGGCGTACCACATCGGGCCACTGCGGCAGCTGCTGGTCAGGGTTCGAGTGGCAGCATCCACGCTCAACCCCATCAGGTCACCGCAGCTGTCCTTGCCATGGGTGTCGGCCTGCAGCGCGCGGAACCCGGCACTGGCCGGGTCGAAGCGGTACACCGCCACCGCCTCGTTGACCATGCCCACCGATGCACGCGCGACCAGTTCCGGATATCCATCGAAATCGACGTCTTCCAGCGACCATCGCGAATTGCCATCGGCATCCGCCGCACCCGCCAGCGTCTGGCGCTTGCCTGATGGTGACAGCTGCACTGCGATGCTGCCGTCCTGCTGGGGATCGGCATGCGCCTGCACATGCGCGGCCACCTGGAAGCGTAGCGTTTCGCTATCGTCCCCACGCGCCTGCGCCGTCGGTGCCAGCACACCTGCCAATACCAGGCCCAGCAGGCATTCCCTGTAGTTCATCATCGCTCCCTGCGGCACCGCGGCGGCACCTTCAACTCAGAACGATACCTCGACCGCTTGCCGCGACCACAGCACCGATTGATGCTTGGTCTGCTGCTTCCACGCCAGGCGGATGGCTTCGATATCGGTACGGCGCTGCGGGGTGTCCTCGTGCAGCACCACCAGCACCTTGGTGCGCAGGCGGTTGGGCGAGGCATCGCTGCGGAACAGCCACTGGCCATAGGCATCGAACACGGTCAGGCCATCCGGGAAGCGCGGGGTCACTTCCTTGTCCAGGAAAGCGCGCCACTGCGTCTCGCTGATGGTGTCGGCCTGCGGACGGTTGCCGGCGCCCTGCTCCTCGCCCACGCCGAAGTACAGCTCACTGCGCACCCAGCCGTGGCCGGCGGACGGGCGTGCGGCATCACCCTTCAGTTCGGCGGTGGTGGCCGTGGCATAGGCGCTGGGCGCCTGAGAGGACAGGCTGGCGCAGCCACTGGTGGCCAGCAGCACGGCGAAGACGAGGCCAAGGTGTTTCATCGGTACAGCTCCGGGGAAGGGGGGCAAGGCGAGCCGGCAGCGTACAGCGCCACTGGCCCGGCGTGCTGATGCCAGCAGGGCATCAGCTCATGCCGGGACGGCAGGGACTTGCATCGGCACCGGCCATCACGCGAAGATAATATATCGCTTCATCCGGATGGATGTAAGTGAAACCATCTCCCCCTTCCCCGTCGTCGTTGTTGCTGGAGCCCCCATGTCCATCCGCCTGCCCGCGTCGCCGCTCGGCCTCGCCATCGCCCTCGCGCTTTCCTCCACCGCCGTCCCGGCCCTGGCCCAGGACGCTACCAACCTCGACACCGTGATCGTCACCGGCACCCGTGCCGCCGACCGCACCGTGCTCGAATCCACCTCGCCGGTGGATGTGCTCACCGCCGAGGACATCCGCAAGGCGGGCGTGGTCAACGGTGAGCTGGGCAGTGCGCTGCAGGCCCTGCTGCCGTCGTTCAACTTCCCGCGCCAGTCCAACTCCGGCGGCGCCGACCACGTGCGCGCCGCACAGCTGCGTGGCCTGTCGCCGGACCAGGTGCTGGTGCTGGTCAATGGCAAGCGCCGCCACCACACCGCGCTGGTGAACACCGACAGCAAGATCGGCAAGGGCACCACGCCGGTCGACTTCAATTCGATCCCGGTCAGCGCGATCAAGCGCATCGAAGTGCTGCGCGACGGCGCCGGTGCGCTGTACGGTTCGGACGCCGTGGCCGGCGTGATCAACGTGATCCTCGACAACGGCGGCGACGGTGGCGAGATCGAGGCCAGCTACGGTGCCAACCACACCGACCTCAAGCCGATCGGCCGCACCCTCACCGACGGCCAGACCGGCAACATCAGCGCCAAGGTCGGCACCTCGCTGGGTGAGGACGGCGGCTTCCTGCGTGTCGGCCTGGAGTACAAGCACCGCAACGGCACCAACCGCGCCGGCTTCGACCAGATTCCGCCGTGGGACCAGACGCCGGACAACCTGGCGCTGCAGGGCAAGCGCAACTACGTGCTGGGCGATGGCAAGAGCAAGGACATCAACCTGTG
Organism: Stenotrophomonas sp. TWI1409; assembly: GCF_039673015.1. NCBI lineage: Bacteria > Pseudomonadati > Pseudomonadota > Gammaproteobacteria > Lysobacterales > Lysobacteraceae > Stenotrophomonas > Stenotrophomonas sp. TWI1409. The sequence goes on along the minus strand of NZ_JBDJKU010000005.1, from coordinate 58,037 downwards.
GCTGAACACTGAGATCCCGGTGGGCCAGACGTCGACGTTCTACGCGTTCGGCACCTTCAACCAGCGTGATACCGAAGGCGCGAACTACTTCCGCTACCCCGATGGCGATGCCAACTGGAAGCAGGTCTATCCGAACGGTTACCGGCCGATCTCCGAAGGCGAGAACCGCGACGTGCAGGCCGTGGCCGGCGTGCGCGGCCAGTGGGGTGAATGGAGCTACGACGGCAGCCTGGATTACGGCCAGAACGACTTCACCTACCGCCTGCGTGATTCGCTCAACGCGTCGCTGGGCCCGACCAGCCCGACCCGCTTCAAGACCGCCGACTACGAATACGCACAGACCGTGGGCAACCTCGACCTGAGTCGTGTGTTCACCCAGAGCGACAGCATCAGCCACACCCTGGGCCTGGGCGTGGAAGCACGGCACGAGCGCTACCAGACCCGTCCCGGCGACCCGGCCAGCTACGCCGCCGGCCCTTACACCGATCGCCCAACCGGCTCGCAGGCCGGTGGCGGCCTGACCCCGCAGGATGCGGCGCGCCTGTCGCGCGACGTGGCCAGCGCCTACGCCAGCCTGTCCAGCCAGTTCGGCGAGAAGTTCTCCACCGATCTAGCCGCACGCTACGAGCACAACGACGACTTCGGCGGTGAACTGACCGGCAAGCTCGGCCTGCGCTATGAGTTCACCCCGGCGTTCGCGCTGCGCGGCGCCATCTCCAACAACTTCCGTGCGCCGTCGCTGGCGCAGATCGGCTACGAATCCACCTCCACCGGCTACAACGCCGGCGGACAGCTGGTGCAGGGCCGCCTGTTGTCGGTCAACAATCTGATCGCCCGTGGCCTGGGTGCGCAGAACCTGAAGCCGGAAAAGTCGATCAATACCTCGCTGGGCTTCACCAGCCGCATCGGCGAGCACTTCGACCTGTCGCTGGACTTCTTCCAGATCGACATCGACGACCGCATCGCGCTGTCGGAGAGCATCACCGGTGATGCATTGACCGACTACGTGGCGGCCAACTACGGCGTCAGCGGCCTGCAGAGCGCCAGTTTCTTCGTCAACGCCGCCGACACCCGCACCCGCGGCGCCGAACTGGTGAGCAACTGGCGCCAGTCGCTGGGCGATGGCCAGCTGCTGTTGACCGGCACCTATGCGTACACGAAGACCACGCTGAAGAACGTGCTGGCCACGCCGGCGCAGCTGCGCGCGCTGAACCCGGACTATGTGCTGTTCGGTATCGAAGAGACCAACACCCTCACCGATGCCACCCCGCGTACGCGCGGCAGTCTCTCGGCCGCATGGAGCAACGACCACTGGTCGCTTAGTACCCGCGTGAACCGCTATGGCAGCGCCACCCGCGTGTTCAACTTCGGTGATGGCTACATCCCGCGCCAGACCTACCAGGCCGAATGGCAGCTGGATGCGGAAGTGGAGTACCGCATCACCCCGCAATGGAGCGTGGCCATCGGCGGCCAGAACCTGACCGACAACTACCCGGATCGATCCAACAGCGATATCCACTACTTCGGCAACCTGCCGTACGACGTGCTGTCGCCGATCGGCAGCAATGGCGCGTATTACTACGGCCGCGTCCGCTATACGTTCTGATTCATCAGTCCGGTAGTGCCGGCCGCTGGCCGGCAACCTCAGGGTGCATCCAGGGACCATGACGGTGCCGGCCAGCGGCCGGCACTACCAGATCCGTAGCCTGCCCTCGACCCCACGTACACGCCCGCGCTGGCAAGCTGGGCGTCATGGCTGAACCGCTCCCCCTGCGTCCGCCACCGCCATTGCTGGATGACGCCTGCGCGTTGTTCCTCGATGTCGACGGCACCCTGATCGAATTCGCTGCACGCCCGGATGCCGTGCAGTTGCTGCCGGATGTGCGTGAAGCCATCGGCCGCATCAGCGACCGCCTGGAAGGTGCCGTGGCACTGGTCAGTGGTCGCCCGCTTGAGCAGCTGGATCAACTATTCGCTCCCCTGAAATTGCCCGCCGCCGGCCTGCATGGCCACGAACTGCGCGGCGAAGACGGTCGCGTCCTGCGCGACGAACACGACGACGACACCGCCGAGTGGCTGCACGCGCTGCACCAGCAGGCGATGCGCTTCGCCCATGGCCATCCCGGCGTGCTGGTGGAAGACAAGGGCGTCGGCCTGGCGCTGCATTGGCGCGGTGCGCCGCACGCGGCAAGTGATGTGCGCGCCTTCGCCGACCGCCATGTGCGTGGCCGTGCCAGCTATCGCCTGCAGCCCGGTGACCATGTGGTCGAATTCGTTCCGGTCGGCACCGACAAGGGCCGTGCCGTGCGCCGGATGATGCAGTACCTGCCGTTCCGCGGCCGCCTGCCGGTGTTCCTCGGCGATGACCTGACCGATGAGTTCGGCTTCGACGCCGCCAATGGCCAGCATGGCTGGAGCGTACTGGTGGGCGAACGGGAACCCAGCAAAGCCGTGTTCGCGCTGCCCGACATACGCAGCGTGCACGCCTGGCTGCGTGAGAATGCCTATTGACCCGGCCACCCCACGGCCGCAACCGAGATGTACCGCGTGATGACCCAACCCGATCTTGATCTGGGCGTGGTCGGCAACGGCAGCTTCGGCGCCCTGGTCGACAAACGTGCCCGCGTTGTCTGGAGCTGCCTGCCCACCTTCGACGGCGACCCCACCTTCTGTGCCCTGCTCGGCCCCAACCAGCAGACGGGTGGCGACTTCGCCATCGAGCTGGAGGACTTCGCGAGCAGCGAGCAGGAATACCTGACCAACACCGCGATCCTGCGTACCGTGCTGCGCGACGCGCACGGTGGTGAACTGGAAATCCTTGATTTCGCCCCGCGCTGGCGCCAGAACGACCGTTTCTACCGACCGGTCAGCCTGATCCGCCAGGTACGACCACTGGCCGGCAGCCCACGCATCACCGTGCACGCACGGCCACTGGCCGACTGGGGCGCACGCGTGCCCGAGTCCACCTGGGGCAGCAACCACGTGCGCTGGATCCTGCCCGAACACGTGCTGCGGCTGACCACCGACGTGCCGGTGCGCTTCATCCGCGATGGCCTGCCGTTCGTGCTCAACCATCCCATCCACCTGATCCTGGGCGTGGATGAATCGCTCAACCGCTCGATCAGTGGCTATGTGCAGGAAGCCTTCCAGCGCACCCGCGACTACTGGCGCGAATGGGTGCGCTACCTGTCCATTCCACTGGAATGGCAGGACGCGGTGATCCGCAGTGCGATCACCCTGAAGCTGTGCCAGTACGAGGACAGCGGCGCGATCATCGCGGCAATGACCACCTCCATTCCGGAAGCGCCCGGCAGCGTGCGCAACTGGGACTACCGCTACTGCTGGCTGCGTGATGCCGCGTTCGTGGTGCGCGCACTGAATCGCCTCGGCGCAACGCGCACGATGGAACAGTTCCTCGGCTATATCTTCAACCTGGCCACCACCGACGGCACGTTGCAGCCGCTGTATGGCATCGGTTTCGAGGCCAAGCTGGACGAGGACGAAGTACCCAGCCTGTCCGGCTACCGTGGCATGGGCCCGGTGCGGCGCGGCAACCTGGCCTGGGTGCAGCGCCAGCACGATGTCTACGGCAGCGTGGTGCTGGCGTCCACGCAGTTGTTCTTCGACCGGCGCCTGCAGGACCCGGGCGATGCGCACACCTTCGCCCGCCTGGAACCCTTGGGTGAACAGGCGTTCGCCCTGCACGACGTGCCTGATGCCGGCCTGTGGGAGTTCCGCGGCCGCACCGAAGTGCACACCTACACCAGCGCGATGTGCTGGGCCGCCTGCGACCGCCTGTGCAAAATCGCCGTGCGCCTGAAGCGCGATGACCGCGCCCACTACTGGCGCGAGCGTGCCGACACCATCCATGCGCGCATCATGGCCGAGTCCTGGAGCGAGGAGCTGGGCCACTTCACCGACACCTTCGGTGGTCATCGGCTGGACGCCTCGTTGCTGCTGCTGGCCGACATCGGCTTCATCGACGCGATGGATGCGCGCTTCATTGCCACCGTCGACGCCATCGGGCGCGACCTCAAGCATGGCAACTCGCTGTACCGCTATATCGCGCCGGATGACTTCGGCGAACCGGAAACCAGCTTCACCATCTGCACCTTCTGGTACATCGATGCGCTGGCGGCAATCGGGCGCATGGACGAAGCACGCGGGATGTTCGAGCTGCTGCTGAAACAGCGCAACCACCTGGGCCTGCTGTCGGAGGATCTGGCCTTCGACAGCGGCGAGGCCTGGGGCAATTTCCCGCAGACCTATTCGCACGTCGGCCTGATCACCGCCGCGATGCGCCTGTCGCGGTCCTGGCAGGAGGCATCGTGAGTCGTCTGGTGGTGGTTTCAAACCGTGTGGCCGTACCGGGCGAGAACCGTGCAGGCGGCCTGGCGGTGGGCCTGCTGGCCGCGTTGAAGGAACGTGGCGGCATGTGGTTCGGCTGGAGCGGCAAGAGCGTGCGCGACGGCAGCGGCACGCTGCACACGCAGAAGGATGGCGATATCGAATTCGTCACCCTCGACCTGAGCAAGCGCGAGGTCGATGGCTACTACAACGGTTTCGCCAATCGCACCCTCTGGCCGTTGCTGCACTTCCGCCTGGATCTGGTCGACTACGACCGGGGCACCCGCGAGACCTACCATAAGGTCAACGCGCTGTTCGCCGACAAGCTCGCGCCGCTGCTGCGCGAGGACGACATCGTCTGGATCCACGACTACCACCTGATCCCGCTTGGTGCGCTGCTGCGCGAGCGTGGCATCGGCTGCCGCATCGGCTTCTTCCTGCACATCCCGATGCCGTCGGCCGACCTGCTGCAGGCCATGCCCGACCACCTTCGGTTGTTCTCCGCGCTGTACGCCTACGATCTGGTCGGCTTCCAGACCCAGCGCGACGCCGATCGCTTCCAGACCTACCTGCGCCTGTTCGGCGGCGGCCGCGTGCTCGAAAACGGCGAGCTGGAAGCACCGGGCGGGCGCCGCTTCCGTGCGGCGGCGTTCCCGATCGGTATCGACACCGAGCTGATCGCGCGACAGGCCGGCACCGCCGCCACCAAGGCCGCTGTGAAGAACCTGCGCAACAGCCTGCGTGATCGCCAGCTGGCGATCGGCGTGGATCGCCTGGACTATTCCAAGGGCCTGCCCGAACGCTTCCTCGGCTTCGAGCGCTACCTGGAGCGCCATCCGGATCAGCGCGGCTCGCTGACCTACCTGCAGATCGCCCCGGTCTCGCGCGGCGATGTCACCGAGTACCGGCAGCTGCGCAGCCAGCTGGAACAGATCGCCGGCCACATCAACGGTGGCCACGCCGAACCGGACTGGACGCCGCTGCGCTACGTCAACCAGAACTTCACCCACGCCACCCTCACCGGCTTCTACCGGGCGGCGGCAGTGGGCCTGGTCACGCCGCTGCGCGATGGCATGAACCTGGTAGCCAAGGAGTACGTGGCGTCGCAGGACCCGGAAGACCCCGGCGTGCTGGTGCTGTCGCTGCTGGCCGGCGCCGCCGACGAACTCAAGCAGGCGCTGCTGGTGAACCCGCATGATCTGGACGGCGTGGCCGACGCCATCGCCACCGCGGCAACGATGTCGCTGCGCAGGCGCCAGGAACGCTGGCACGCGATGATGGAGCACCTGCGCACCTACGACATCAACCACTGGCGCCGCAGCTATCTAGACGCGCTGGAAGGTTGAGGGAAAAAGGGGACGGAGGGGATTAAGTCGTTTTTGGACAAACGACTTAATACCCACCGTCCCCTTTTTTCTTCAATCCAGGAACCGCGCGGCCTGCTCCGGTGCGGGCAGGTAACAGGCGTCATGCCGCCCGAACCAGCGGTAGCGGTTGCGGGCCAGCGCGCGGTACGCGGCATCACGCCAGCTGCGCGGCAGCACGCGCAATGCACCGGTCAGACGCCAGACGCCGCCCAGCCCCGCCAGCACGCGAAGGATCGCATCGGTATCGGTCCAGGCGCCCTGTGCGTCCAGCAGCAGGAACGACATCGGGTCCTGCGGGTCCAGCCCGTGCGCGCGCAACATCGCACTGCCCTGCGCGCCCTGCATCGCCGCAAAGCGGTAGCGGCCCTTGCGGTCGAAACGCAGCAGGAAGCGCACCCAGCGGTTGCACAGCGCGCACACGCCATCGAACACGATCACCGCGCTGCCGGCCTCGGCGGCGGAATCACTGCGGTTCGAGCCAGCCTTCATAGCGGATCAGGGCTCCGGCCCAGGGCAAGGTCACATCGACCAGGAAAGTGTAACGCTCACCCTGCCAGGCTTCGCGGCAACGCACACCACCAAACCAGCGCCTCGGCAGCGGCAGCAGCCCGAACGCCCAGACCCGCCGCACCGACCAGTCGATGCCACCCTCGCGGGCCTGCAGGTCGAACTCGAAGCGCACTGCGCCCAACTGCTCGCGCAGGTATCCCTCGTGTACCCACAGCCGCGACACCATCGGCCAGCGACCGAATCGTCGTGCCCATTGCTCGCCCTGCCCGTGTGCACTGAACGCCACTTCGGTGGGCAGCGCGTCGCCGTCCTTCGGCAACTGCGCCAACGCGGCCAGCAGCGGCACCAGCCAGTGCCGCCCTCTCACGATGCGCGCCTGCCCCACGTAGCGGCAAGGCAACGGCACGGCATGCAGCGCCTGCACCGGCGCGGCCAGGGTGGCGAAGGCCGACCCCAGCACGCGCGCGAACAGCGGCGAGGTCAGGGCGCGATCCAGGCCAGGGTCGCCATGCGCCCGGTGCGACGGTCGCGCCGGTGCGAATACAGGTCCGGATCGGCCATCGTCGACACCGTGCCGCCATAGACCTGCGCCGGATCCATCCCCGCCGCCTGCAACCGCTGCCGCGCCAGCGCGAACAGATCCACCTTCCAGTGCCCCTGGCGTGTCGCCACAAACGCCGCCTCGGCCGCCGGATCATGGCCGACGAAGGCGTGGAAGACCTCTTCGCCGATCTCGTAATCGGCCGGTCCGGCCGCCGGGCCCAGCCAGGCGCGCAGCTGCGCCGGCGGGGTGTGCATGGCGGCCACGGTGGCCTCCAGCATGCCGTCGGCCAACCCACGCCAGCCGGCGTGCGCAGCGCCCACCTCGCTGCCATCGACGGCGGCGAACACCACCGGCAGGCAGTCAGCGGTCAGGATCGCCAGCACCACGCCCGGCACCGAGGTCACCGCGGCGTCGGCTACCGGTTCGCTGGCACCGGCCACTGGCGGCGCGTTGAAGCGCAGCACGGTACTGCTGTGCACCTGGCGCAGCCAGTGCGGTGCCGACGGCAGCGCCAGCCCCTGCTGCAGCAGCTGCCGGTTGTGCTCCACGTTGGCCGGGGTATCACCATCGGCCGCGTGCCGGTTGCCCAGGTTGAACTGCGCGAACGGCGCCGGCGAAATGCCCGCACCGTGCCGACGCGTGGTCAGCGCATGGACGCCCGGAGGCGCCGGCCAGTCCGCCTGCAGCAAAGGCAACGCGGCGGCCATCACCAGCGGTCCCGCTCGCGTGCGGCGAAAGCTTCGCTGTCTTCGCGCAGCACCTTCATCAGGTGCAGCATGTCGTCCGGCACCGGCGCGGTGTTGCGCACCGGCTCACCGGTGATCGGGTGCGTGAACTCCAGGGTCTCGGCGTGCAGGGCCTGGCGCTTGAAGCCGCGCAGCGCGGCTACCAGCTCATCGCTGGCGCCCTTGGGCAGCTTCAGCGCACCGCCGTACAGCGGGTCACCGATGATCGGATGGCGCACATGCGCCATGTGCACGCGGATCTGATGGGTACGGCCGGTTTCCAGGCGGCACTCCAGCGCGGTGTGCGCACGGAAGCGCTCGCGCAGTCGGTAATGGGTGATCGCTTCCTTGCCATCCTCGCGCACGGCCATCTTCAGGCGGTCGCGTGGGTGGCGGTCGATCGGGGCATCGGCGGTACCGCCGGCCACCAGCGCACCCATCACGATGGCCAGGTACTGGCGGTGCACGTCGCGCGCGGCCAGCTGCTCGACCAGTGCGGTCTGCGCTTCCAGGGTCTTGGCCACCACCATCACGCCGCTGGTGTCCTTGTCCAGGCGGTGCACGATGCCGGCGCGCGGCAGCACCGCCACCGACGGGTCGCGGAACAGCAGGGCGTTGACCAGGGTGCCGCTGTGGTTGCCCGCGCCCGGGTGCACCACCAGGCCGACCGGCTTGTTGATCACCAGCAGGTGCTCGTCCTCGAACAGCACGTCCAGCGGGATGTCCTCCGGCTGGGCGTCGGTCTGGGTCTCGAGCACCACATTGAGGGTCACGAGCTCGCCGCCGCGCAGCGGATCGCGCGGGCGCACCTGGGCGCCGTCCAGCAGCACCTCACCGGCCTTGATCCACTCGGTCAGGCGCGAACGCGAGTATTCGGGGAACAGTTCGGCCACCACGGCGTCGAAACGACGGCCGGCAGCGGTGTCGGGGACGATGGCCTGGCGGGCCGATTCAGAGGGTTGTTCAGACATGGCAGGGGGCATTCTTTGAAATTTTGGGGTCCCGGCGGCCGGTTTCAGTCGCTGGACAGGACACTAGGCTATCATCGACCCTTCGTATTCCAGCCGCGTCCCGCCTCGACCCCATGATCCGACGCTCCGCCATGCTCTCCGCGCCCGTCCGCCTCACCGCCCTGCTGCTGGTGCTGGTCATCGCCGCCACCGGCTGCCACCGTGGTGCCAAGAAGGGCGATCGCCCCGATGAAGGGACGCCGGTCGAACAGTTGTACGAGAAGAGCCACAAGCTGATGCAGGGTGGCAACTGGAGCGGCGCCGAAGCCAGCTTCCGCCGCCTGGTGGCCCAGTATCCGTACGGTCCGTACACCGAGCAGGCGATGATCGAGACCGCCTACGCCCAGTACAAGGCCGGCAAGCACGATGACGCGGTGTCCAGCATCGACCGCTTCATCCGTACCTACCCGACCCATCGCAACATCGCGTACCTGTACTACCTGCGCGGCCTGGCCAACTCCAACCGCAGTACGGTTTTCCTGCGCCGCGTATGGTCGCTGGATGCCAGCCGTCGCGACCTGTCCACGCCGCACCAGGCGTATTCGGACTTCAACATCGTGGTGGACCGCTACCCGAACAGCCGCTACGCCGCCGATGCGCGCCAGCGCATGCTGGAGCTGCGTGACGTGTTCGCCCAGCATGAGCTGGACAACGCCCTGTACTACATGCGCCGCGGCGCCTGGGTCTCGGCCGCCGGCCGCGCCAACTACCTGCTGGAAACCTACCCGCAGAGCGCGTTCCAGTACGACGCCGTGGCTGTGCTGGCCGATTCCTACACCCACCTGGGCAACAAGACCCTGGCCGACGATGCCCGCCGCGTCCTGCAGCTGAACCAGCCGGACCACCCGTGGCTGGAAGGCAAGTGGCCGAAGTACCCGTGGATGATCCGCAAGCTGAACCCGTTCGCCGGCGAAAAGTCCGCCAGCACCGGCCAGCGCAACGCGCGACTGGAAAAGAAGTAAAAGAAGGCCCCGAAAGGGGCCTTTTCTTTGTCGGCAGATCCACGCCATGCGTGGAGGGTTCGTGCGCCCATGGACCACGACACTAGGAATTCTACGAATTCCCGGCGGATGCGACGCCGGTCGCATCCCGCTCCGGCGACGCCCTCCACACTGCGGCGCAACGGCCATCCCGGCCGTGAAGGAGCGCCCCATGACCCTACCGCCCCGCCGTTTCCGCCCCCTCGCCTGCCTCCTCGCCACCGCCCTGCTGGCGCTGTCCTCGGCACCCCTGGCTGCCGCACCGGGTGCACCGGGCGATCTGCTGTCTGCTGCCCCCTATCGCGCGTCATGGGTGCCGTCCAAGGCTGTGCAGGCCTACAAGCTCCACTACCGCACCCCGGATCTTCGCGGCCAACTGGCCGAAGGCACCGGCCTGCTGTACCTGCCCGCCGGCGCGGCTCCAGCGGGCGGCTGGCCGGTGGTGTCCTGGGCACATGGCACCCAGGGCATCGCAGATCGCTGCGCGCCCTCGGTGTCCGGCCCCTACCAACCCGAACGCGACGGGCGCTTCCTCGATCAGTTCCTGGCCCAGGGCTATGCGGTGGTCGCCGCGGACTATCAGGGGCTCGGCAGCCCCGGCGAGCATGCCTATCTGCACGTCCGCACGGCCGCGCGCAATGCCATCGACCTGGTCAAGGCCAGCCGCCAGTACCTGGGCAACGCAGCGCTGTCGCCGCGCTGGGTCTCGGTCGGTCATTCACAGGGTGGCGCTGCAGCCCTCACAGCCGGGCATCTGGCGCCCACCTATGGTGGCCCTTCCCTGCACTACCGCGGCAGCTTCACCACCGGCACGCCCACCGCCGTCGAGCTGACTGCGCTGGTGATGAAGCCGGACAACCGCACCGCCAATCCTGGCGCGCTCAACGCGTATCACGCGTATCTGCTCGACGGTCTTTTGCAGGTTGCGCCACAGATCGACCGCGTCCTCAGCGACACCGGTCGCGCCCGCGTGGCAGTGGCACGCGAACAGTGCCTGGGCGAATTGGCCACCACGCTGGACGGTGCAGATACCGGCAGCATGTTCACTGCACCGCTGACCAGCGTGCCGGGCATCTGGGCGGTGCTGTACGACTATCTCGGTGTACCGCGCCGCGGCTTCAGCCAACCGCTGATGCTGGGCCACGGCAGCGAGGACCGCGATGTGCCCTATCTGACCACCCTGCTGTATGCCGCAGGCCTAGCCCTGCGAGGCGAGCCGGTCGCGTTCCGGCGTTACCCGGTCGACCACCGCGGCACGCTGGATGCGGCGGCAGCCGATGGGCTGGCGTTCGTGCGTGCGCGGTTGAGGGACAGCCCGTTCGACGAAGCCACCGAAACTGCCGATCTCGAACAGCTGCTCGACGAAGCCCGGTAGATCCATGCCATGCGTGGAAGGCCTGAAATGTAGCGTCGAGCCACGCTCGACTGCCTCTGAGCCGAGCATGGCTCGGCTCTACAGTAGATCCCAGTAGATCCATGCCATGCGTGGATGCACGGTACACGGGTTGCCGGCCAGCGGCCGGCACTACCCGCCAACCGCAGCTTCAGCCCTTGTAGCCGTTGCTGATCGGGTAACGACGCTCGCGGCCAAATGCCCGGCGCGAGACCTTCGGCCCCGGCGCGGCCTGGTGCCGCTTCCACTCGCTGATGCGCACCAGGCGCAGCACCCGGTCGACCACGGCCGCGTCGTAACCGGCCGCAACGATCTCCGTGCGCGACTGCTCCTGGTCGATGTAGCGGTACAGGATGCCGTCCAGCACGTCATAGGCCGGCAGCGAATCCTGGTCCAGCTGGTTCTCGCGCAGCTCGGCCGACGGCGGGCGGCTGATCACGGCCGGCGGGATCACCGGCGCGCCGCCCACGGTGTTGCGCCACTTGGACAGCCCGAACACTTCGGTCTTGTACAGGTCCTTCAGCGGCGCATAGCCACCGCACATGTCGCCGTAGATGGTGGCGTAACCCACCGCGTATTCGCTTTTGTTGCCGGTGGTCAGCAACAGGCCACCGAACTTGTTGGCCAGCGCCATCAGGATCACGCCACGGCTGCGCGACTGCAGGTTCTCTTCGGTCACGTCCGGCGCAGTGCCTTCGAACATCGGCGCCAGCGATTCCATCAGGCCCTTGAACGCCGGCTCGATCGATACCGCCTCCAGCTTCACGCCCAGTGCCTGGCACTGTTCGGCGGCCAGGTCGTTGGACAGGCCCGCGGTATAGCGCGACGGCAACCGCACGGCGGTGACGTTTTCCGCGCCCATCGCGTCCACGGCCATGGCCAGCACCAGCGCCGAATCGATGCCGCCGGACAAGCCCAGCCACACCTTCTTGAAGCCGTTCTTGCGGCAGTAGTCCTGGATGCCACGGGTCACTGCGCGCCAGGCCAGCGCGTCCATGCTCTCGTCGCCATCGTCCATCCACACGTGCGGCATGAAGCGGCGGGTTTCACCGTCGTACTCCACCACCAGCCACTGGTCGACGAAGGCGGCGGCGGCCGGGTGCACGGTGCCGTCGCCATCGGCCACCACCGAGGCGCCGTCGAACACCAGCGCGTCCTGGCCACCGACCACGTTGAGGTAGGCGATCGCCGCCCCGCTCTCACGGGTGCGTGCGGCCAGCACCGCATCGCGCTGGGCATGCTTGCCACGCTCGTAGGGCGAGGCATTCGGCACCACCACCAGCTGCGCACCGGCGCGCACGGTGTCGGCCAGCGGCTCGGCGAACCACAGGTCCTCGCAGATCAGCAGGCCGACCGGAATGCCGTTGACCTCGAACACGCAGCTGCCGCCATCCGGATCGACATCGAAGTAGCGGCGCTCGTCGAACACCGCATAGTTGGGCAGCTCGCGCTTGCGGTAGGTCTGCTCGACCAGGCCGTCACGCAGCACGCTGGCGGCGTTGTAGACCACCGCACCGGCCGCCTGCGGCCAACCAACCACGGCGGTGATGCCACGGCAGGCAGCAGCGATGCGGGCCATCGCCTGCTCGCACTCGTACAGGAAGCCCGGGCGCAGCAGCAGGTCTTCCGGCGGATAACCACTCACCGCCAGCTCGGGGAACATCACCAGCTCGGCGCCGTACTCGTCGCGCGCCTGGCCGATCATCTCGATGATGCGCTCGGTGTTGCCGGCGACATCGCCGACCGGGAAGTCGAACTGCGCCATCGCGATGCGGATCGAAGCCATGGGAATCCAGCCTGTGGTTGCAATGTGCCCATTGTAGCGCTGCGCCATGCGCGCGCCGGGCGCGCTCACTGCGTGGACAGCCCCGGCTCAGTAGATCCACGCCATGCGTGGATGGGGTTACCGGGATGGTCAGGGCACCAGACGCAGAAAGGCCGCCCGGAGGCGGCCCTTCTGTTTGAAGCAAGAGCGTCAGTCGAGCATGGCTCGACTCTACACAAGCGATCTTATTTCACCAGCTTGGCGATGGCAGCGCCCAGGTCGCCCGGCGAGCGGACGGTGACAACACCGGCAGCTTCCATGGCGGCGAACTTGCCTTCAGCAGTGCCCTTGCCGCCCGAGGCGATCGCACCGGCGTGGCCCATGCGCTTGCCGGCCGGAGCCGACGCACCGGCGATGAAACCGACGACCGGCTTCTTCACGTGGTTCTTGATGTACTCGGCGCCGGCTTCTTCAGCGTCACCGCCGATTTCGCCAACCATGATGATGCCTTCGGTCTGCGGGTCTTCGTTGAACAGCTTCAGGCAGTCGACGAAGTTCAGGCCGTTGATCGGGTCACCACCGATGCCGATGCAGGTGGACTGGCCCAGGCCGACTTCAGTGGTCTGCTTGACCGCTTCATAGGTCAGGGTGCCCGAACGCGACACGATGCCGATCTTGCCCGGCTGGTGGATGTGGCCCGGCATGATGCCGATCTTGCACTCACCCGGGGTGATGACGCCCGGGCAGTTCGGCCCGATCAGCACGGTGTCCGGATGCGAACGGGTCAGCACGTTCTTGACGCGCAGCATGTCCAGCACCGGGATGCCTTCGGTGATGCAGACGATGACCTTGATGCCGGCAGCAGCGGCTTCCAGGATCGCGTCGGCCGCGTACGGCGGCGGCACGTAGATGACCGAAGCGTTGGCGCCGGTGCTCTGCACGGCGTCGGCAACGGTGTTGAAGACCGGCAGGTCGATGTGGGTGGTGCCACCCTTGCCCGGGGTCACGCCGCCAACAACCTGGGTGCCGTACTCGATCATCTGAGTGGCGTGGAAGGTGCCCTGCTGGCCGGTGAAGCCCTGCACGATCACCTTGGTGTTCTTGTTAATCAAAACAGACATGGGAATTCCTTGGTGTCGAATCAGGCAGCGTTCTTGACAGCTTCAACGATCTTCTTGGCGCCATCGTTGATGTTGTCAGCCGGGATGATGGCCATGCCGCTGTCACGCAGCAGCTGCTTGCCTTCTTCCACGTTGGTGCCTTCCAGGCGCACCACGACCGGAACCTTGACGCCCACTTCCTTCACGGCGGCGATGATGCCTTCGGCAATCATGTCGCAGCGGACGATGCCGCCGAAGATGTTGACGAAGATGCCTTCAACCTTGTCCGAGGACAGGATCAGCTTGAACGCTTCGATGACACGCTGCTTGTTGGCACCGCCGCCCACGTCCAGGAAGTTCGCCGGCTCGCCGCCGTTGAGCTTGATGACGTCCATGGTGGCCATGGCCAGGCCTGCGCCGTTGACCATGCAGCCGATGTTGCCGTCCATGGTGACGTAGTTGATGTCCAGCTCCGAAGCGATCACTTCGGTCGGATCTTCCTGGGTCTTGTCGCGCATGGCGACCAGGGCCTTCTGGCGGAACGCGGCGTTGTCGTCGCTGTCGAACTTGCCGTCCAGCGCGTACAGGTTGCCGTCGTCCAGGATGGCCAGCGGGTTGATTTCAACCAGCGCCAGGTCCTTTTCGTTGAACAGGCGGTACAGGTTCACCATGATGCTGGCGAACTGGCCGGCCTGCTTGGCGGTCAGGCCCAGCTTGAAGCCGAAATCACGGCCGTGGTAACCCTGCACGCCTTCGACGAAGTCGACGTTCAGCGAGTGGATCAGCTCCGGGGTTTCAGCGGCGACCTGCTCGATCTCCACGCCGCCTTCCGAAGAGGCGATGTAGGTGATGGTCTTGGTGCCACGGTCGACCAGCACCGACAGGTACAGTTCCTTGACGATCTCGCCGGCGGTGGTCACCAGCACCAGGTTGACCGGCAGTTCAACGCCAGCGGTCTGGTAGGTGGCCATCTTGGTGCCGAGCATCTTGGCCGCAGCGGCCTTCACGTCGTCGGTGGTCTTGCAGAACTTGACGCCGCCAGCCTTGCCGCGGCCGCCAGCGTGGATCTGCGCCTTGACCATCCAGGGGCCCTGGCCCAGGGAGTTGGCAGCGGCAACCGCTTCGTCCGGGGTCGCAGCGACCTTGCCGGCCGGGACCGGGATGCCGTACTCGGCAAGCAGTTGTTTTGACTGGTATTCGTGGAAATTCATGCGTCACCGTGGGAATAGGAACGACCGCACGCAATTCCTCAGGGCCCCGGCGGGGCGCCGGCATGGACCGCGGCGGGCCCACTATTGTGGCCGAGCCAGCGCCGGGGCGCAAAGAAGTCTGTACAAAACGCCACACCCGGCCAGATTTCCACCGCCATTCAGGCAGTTGCGCCCGGGCCGGCGCTGACCACCGGTATCCACGGCAGGCCAAATGCGCGATCCCGGCGGCTCCGGCGGCGTCCTGCCGGGGGCCCTATACTGGTCAACCAAGGTGTGTAGTGTCGGGCTTGCCCGGCGGCTTCCACCGCAGGCCACATAGAAGCGACGAACCCGCCCGGCTTCAGGGGATGCCGGGCAGGGCCGCCGCAGATTCCAGACCCAGGCAGCCAGAAGGGGAGTTCCGGCGTGTCACCCAGTGCTTCATTGATCGACCGCATCGAATCGATTCCGCGGCGTGAGCTGTACTTCTTCGCGCTGTACCGGGTGCTGATCGCCGCGGTCATCGCCGGCCTGCTCTACAGCCCCCTGTCCGGCATGGTCGGCGAGGCCCATCACCCGCGTCTGGCCGATACCGTCGCGGCGATCTATCTGCTGCTGTCGCTGCTGGCCCTGGCGATCGGCCGCAACGAACGCTGGCTGCGCCCGATCGTGGTCAGCAGCGTGCTGGTGGACATCATCGCCGCCACCCTGCTGGCGCATGCCCTGCCCGGTGCCAGCGCCGGCATTTCGATGTCGCTGCTGTTCAACATCGCCGCCGCCGCCACCCTGCTGCCGCTGAGCTGGGGCCTGGGCCTGGCGGTTGCTGCCAGCCTGGCCACCGGTACCGAATACCTCTGGAAGGTGCTCGAAGGCGGTGACCCCACCCGCACGCTGGCCGAGCTGGCCATGTTCGCCACCAGCTACCTGGCGCTGGCCTTCATCAGCTACCAGGTAGGCAACCGCGCGCGCCGCAACCAGCAGCTGGCCAACCAGCGCGGCGACGAAGTGGCCAACCTGTTCCAGATCAACGAACTGATCATCCGCCGCATGCGCACCGGCGTGCTGGTGGTGGACGCCGACAACCGCATCACCCTGGCCAATGAAGCGGCCTCGATGCTGCTCGGCGACAACGACGGCATCGGTGAGACGGGACGGCTGGATCTGGCCAGTGCCGCGCCGGAACTGGCGCGCCGTCTGCAGCGCTGGCGCAACGGCTGGGCGCAGGACGAACTGCCGCTGCAGCTCAACCCCGACCAGCCGGAAGTGCAACCGCGCTTCGCCCGCCTGCTGGCCGGCAGCGAACTGGCGCTGGTATTCCTGGACGACTCCAGCGTGGTCTCGCGGCGCGCCGAATCGCTCACCCTGTCGGCGATGGGCCGCTTCTCGGCCAGCCTCGCCCACGAGATCCGCAATCCGCTGGCGGCGATCAACTACGCCGTGCAGCTGCTGGAGGAAGGCACCGGTTTCAACGAAAGCGACCGCCGCCTGCTGCAGATCATCCGCCAGCAATGCCAGCGCACCAACGGCATCGTCGAGAGCGTGCTGGGGCTGGCACGGCGCGAGCGCGCCACACCCGAGAACGTCGACCTGGTCGCCTTCGTGCGCCGCTTCGTGCTGGAGTACAAGCAGGGCCAGACGCTGGAGACCGACAGCATCGAACCGATCATCAGCGACACGGCGGTGATGGCGCAGGTCGACAGCAAACACCTGTACCAGGTGCTCACCGTGCTGGTGCACAACGCACTGAAGTACGGCCGCATCGGCCAGCAGCCGGCGCGCGTGCGCCTGCGCGTGGCGCAGCACGAGCGCAGCGCGGTGATCGACGTGATGGACCGCGGCCCCGGCATTCCCGAGAGCGTGGCCGCACAGCTGTTCCGCCCGTTCTTCACTACCTCCGAGCACGGCACCGGGCTGGGCCTGTATATCGCCCGCGAGTTGTGCCGCGCCAACCAGGCACGGCTCGACTACATCCCGGTGCCCGCCGGCGGCTCCTGCTTCCGCCTGGTGCTGCCTGGCCCGCACACGCTGTTGCCCACCTGATTCCAATTCTGTGCGTCAAACATTTGTCGCTTCCAGCCCCCTCGTTTATCTTTCACGCCCATGAACGAAACTCGCAGCGCCCTCGTCGTCGACGATGAACGCGACATCCGCGAACTGCTGGTACTGACCCTCGGCCGCATGGGGCTGCGCATCAGTACCGCCGCCAACCTGGCCGAAGCGCGCGAGCTGCTGGCCAGCAACCCGTACGACCTGTGCATCACCGACATGCGCCTTCCGGATGGCAACGGCATCGAGCTCGTCAGCGAGATCGCCCAGCACTACCCGCGCACACCGGTGGCGATGATCACTGCGTTCGGCAGCATGGACCTGGCCGTGGAAGCGCTGAAGGCCGGCGCCTTCGACTTCGTCAGCAAGCCGGTGGACATCTCGGTGCTGCGCGGCCTGGTCAAGCACGCGCTGGAACTCAACAACACCGAACGCCCTGCGCCCGGCCCCGCCACCGAACAGGCTGCACGCCTGCTCGGCGCTTCGCCGGCGATGGACGTACTGCGCACCACCATCGGCAAGGTCGCGCGCAGCCAGGCGCCGGTGTACATCCTCGGTGAATCGGGCGTGGGCAAGGAACTGGTCGCTCGCACCATCCACGCCCAGGGTGCGCGTGCGGCCGGCCCGTTCGTGCCGGTCAACTGCGGCGCCATTCCCGGCGAGCTGATGGAAAGCGAGTTCTTCGGCCATCGCAAAGGCAGCTTCAGCGGCGCCCATGCCGACAAGCCGGGCCTGTTCCAGGCTGCACACGGCGGCACCCTGTTCCTGGACGAAGTGGCCGAGCTGCCGCTGCAGATGCAGGTGAAGCTGTTGCGTGCCATCCAGGAAAAGTCGGTGCGTGCGGTCGGTGCGGCCAACGAAGAACCGGTGGACGTGCGCATTCTCTCGGCCACGCACCGTGACCTGGCCGAACTGGTCGAGGACGGGCGCTTCCGCCACGACCTGTACTACCGCATCAACGTGATTGAACTGAAGGTGCCGCCGCTGCGCGAGCGCCGCCAGGACCTGCCGGAACTGGCTGCCGCCGTGCTGGCGCGGCTGGCCCGCAGCCACGGCCGTGCCACACCGCTGCTGGCGCCGTCGGCGCTGGAAGCGCTGGCCCACTATGCGTTCCCGGGCAATGTGCGCGAGCTGGAGAACATTCTGGAGCGCGCGCTGGCACTGGCCGAAGAAGACCGCATCGGTGCCGACGACCTGCGCCTGCCGCAGCACGCCCCGCGTGCGCCCGGCGCCGCCGCTCCCGCCGAAGCGGTGGCCGACCTGCAGCCGGGCGGTGCCGCCCTGCCCTCGTACATCGAGCAGCTGGAGCGCAGCGCCATCCAGCGCGCGCTGGAAGAGAACCGCTGGAACAAGACCCGCACGGCCGCGCAGCTGGGGATTACCTTCCGCGCGCTGCGCTACAAGCTGAAGAAGCTGGGGATGGAGTAAGGGCCGAACGGCCCTGGTAGGTGCCAACTTTGGTTGGCGTGCGCCGCCGCGCCATCCACGCATGGCGTGGATCCACCCACCAACGTGGTAGTGCCGGCCGCTGGCCGGCAACCCAATGCATCGCGTCATCCACGCATGGCGTGGATCTACCCACCAACGTGGTAGTGCCGGCCGCTGGCCGGCAACCCCCATGCATCGCGTCATCCACGCATGGCGTGGATTTACCTCAATCCTTGGTAACGCGATTGATCTCGGCCAGGCTGGTCACACCCGCTGCCGCCTTCTTCAACGCCGACTGCCGCAGGTCATTCACCCCGATCTGCTGCGCCGCCTCGGCAATCTGCAGTGCGTTGCCACCGGCCAGTACGATGGTGGCGATCTCATCGGTCATCGGCATCACCTGGTAGATACCGGTTCGGCCCTTGTAGCCCTCGGTGCACTCATCGCAGCCCACCGCCTCGTACAACTGGATGCCCGCATCCAGCTGCGCCTGGGTGAAGCCCTCGGCCAGCAGCGCGTGCTCCGGCAGGTTCGCCGGTCGCTTGCAGTTGCCGCACAACCTGCGTGCCAGGCGCTGGGCGATCACCAGCGTCACCGAGCTGGTGATGTTGTACGGGGCGATGCCCATGTTCATCAGACGCGCGATGGTCTGCGGCGCATCGTTGGTATGCAGCGTGGACAGCACCATGTGGCCGGTCTGCGCCGCCTTGATCGCAATCTCGGCCGTCTCCAGGTCGCGGATTTCGCCGACCATGATGATGTCCGGATCCTGTCGCAGGAACGAGCGAAGCGCTGCAGCGAAGGTCATGCCGCGCTTGTTGTTCTGCTGCACCTGGTTGACGCCGGGCAAGCGGATTTCCACCGGGTCTTCGGCGGTGGAGATGTTGCGCGTCTCATCGTTCAGGATGCCCAGCGCGGTATACAGCGACACAGTCTTGCCCGAGCCGGTCGGGCCGGTCACCAGCACCATGCCGTACGGCTTGTGGATGGCGTCGTGGAACAGCTTCTGCTGGTCCGGCTCGTAGCCCAGCTTGTCGATGCCCAGCTTGGCCGCGCTGCCATCCAGGATACGCAGCACCACCTTCTCACCGAACAGGGTCGGCAGCGTGCTGACGCGGAAGTCGATCTGCTTGCTCTTGGACAGGTTGAGCTTGATGCGGCCGTCCTGCGGCACGCGCTTCTCGGCGATATCCAGCTGCGCCATCACCTTCAGGCGCGCGGCGATGCGCTGGTTCAACTTCACCGGCGCGCGCGCCACCATCTTCAGCAGACCGTCGATGCGCAGGCGCACGCGGTAATCGTCTTCGTAGGGCTCGAAGTGGATGTCCGATGCGCCCTTGCGGATGGCATCGACCAGCACCTTGTTGACGAACTTCACCACCGGGGTGTCGTCGCCCTTGGCGTCGATGCCGGAGTCGCTGCCCGCGTTGTCTTCGTCGCCCAGTCCAACGTCGAGGTTGGCCATGCCCTCGTCGTCGCCGCCCAGCGCATCGCCGATGGTGTCGTGGCTGGCGTGCCACTGCTCCAGCGTGCGGCGGATCTGGTCTTCATCCACCAGGATCGGCTCCACCACCAGATTGGTGTGGAACTTGATCTCGTCCAGTGCATGGGTTGGGTTGCTGGTACCCACAAACAGCTTGCCACCGCGCTTGAACAGCGGCAGCACGTTGTGTTTGCGCAGCAGTTCCTCGCTGACCAGGCTCATGGCGTTCTGGCTGGCGTCGAAGGTGGACACGTCGAACAGCGGCATGCCGAACTCGACCGCGTTGGCGGCGGCGAGCTGCGAGGCGCTGACCAGCTTGTTCTGCGCGAACCACGTGGGCAGCGGCTGGCGAGCGGCCGTGGCCTTGGCCATGGCGTCGCGGGCGGAGGCCTCGTCCAAGACGCCGTCTTGGACCAAGCGGCGGGCCAGGCCGGTGATGCCGACGAGGTTGGGGGTGGTAGTTGCGTTCATGATCAGGACCTTGGAACAAACAGGGAACGATACCTCGGCATACTCTGCCTCGCCCTTTGCACTGGGAAGGGTCAGGATAGCCACCAGAGGTCGCTAGCCACCAAGCCTTTACTCAGGACTGAGATCGAGTCATTTTCAAGCCACATCGTCGCAGAATTGACGCGATCCCGTTGTCGTCAATCCACTCTGCATAGCGCCTGTAGTCGGCATCCATCAACAAGTGGCGTTCCTCTGTACGAGCACGGACCCAGTAAATTGCATTGACCGCCAGCATAGCCAGACAAGACAACAGAACCCCAACCGCCCCTCCATTTGAGATGAAAGGCACTGAAACAAGCCACCAGGAAAGGTTCTTACATATATAGGCCGGATGCTTGGTCCAGCGATAAGGCCCATGCGTGATGATTCCGCGGTGGGTCAAATTGGAGAAACGGGTCCCAAATACAACGGTGGACCATGTGTAGACAAATGTCAGCAGAAGAATGGAAATCGCCCAAATAGCCGCAAGCGCACTCCCCTCGGAAAGCCAATTCTTCCAATCATTTGCGTTCCGCGCAATCAACCAAGTATCCAGAACCAGCGCACTCAACGGCGGATAGCATGCCAGTGCTGACAACCATCCAAGCACCGTCGAGTCAACCGATCGAATCTCTCCCCCAAGATGCTTAGAGGTTGAAACATATCCGATCACACCGAATGCAGTGTCGATGGCATATAGGGCAATCATTCCCAGGGCATACCAGCGAAGTGATCCTGTGGACGGAAGTGCGTACTCAAGACTCGCTAGCCATGTCCACGACCACGCAAGCATCAAGGGCAAGAAAAAGCACTTTACGCACCACGCCAAGAGAGCATTTCGCTGACACTCATTCGGCCGCCCCCCTTCAAACCACGCTCTGACAGCATCTCCTGCGTCAGGAATCGTCGAGCCCAACAAGCTTGGGCGGAGCAATCCCAATACAAGCAGGATGCTACCGGCGACGAGCAAGAGGGGCAGGGTGAGTGCAACACCAGCTCCACTATCGCCACCCAAAAGGAACTGCAGAAACAAAATTGCAATCTGCAAAAGCAAAATCGTGAATATCCCCAACAGCACACTTCTTCGATCATGCATCGGCGGCGCCTGCGGCAACCGTCTCCATTCGAACAGCCACATAGGAACTGCTGCGCCCAGGACCAGCAGCGCCCACAGCGTATAGCTATCGCATTCAAATGATCTGCCAAGTACAAATCCCAACAACGCGCCAAAAGCTCCCCAGCTTCCGACACGCGCCCGCACTGCAGACTCAGGTCGCCTGCTCATACAGTCCAGCCTCCCCAGAAAAACAAAACGGGGGACCGCACCGGCCCCCCGTTTCATCAAATCCTAAGCACTAAACTAAGCGCAATTAGGTGCCACTGGTGCCGCCGCCGCTGGTGCCGCCGCCGCTGGTCGAGGCTGCACCCTGACAGGAGCCCGGGCGGAACTTAGTGTCGATAGAGCCACCGCAGGTCCAGCTCGGAATCACACCCTTGCTGCCGTCGCCTTCCGGGGTCAGCGTGATCGTCTGATCATCGATCAGGGTGTCACCAATGGCGCGAGCAGTAGCGACGATCTTGCCCCCCTTCCATTCCAACGTCTTAACGTACTTGGTCGGCTGGAAATCCGGCTTCCAGTCGTCGCCCGGCAGCTTGTTGTTGCTAGCCGCGTACTCCGACACGTCGGTACGCAGCGAAGAAGCAGCCAGGATAACTTCCGAAACCTTGGCCTTCTTGGTGTAGTTCGAGTATGCCGGCAGCGCAATGGCAGCCAGGATGGCGATGATCGCAACAACGATCATCAGTTCGATCAGGGTGAAGCCCTTTTGGTTCTTCATGGTGGTACATCCCCAAGATAAGTGGTGGTTGATGTCGGGGGTGGCGGCCGGCCGGTCGGATGACCGGATGAGCAGGCTGCCCTTCCCCGCGGGTGGATCAACGCAGGTTACGTGCCAATCTCCCATGGCAGCGTCTCCCCGATTTCCCCGCGCCAATGATGGCAGCAATTTCGCGGATGGGAACCCCCCAGGAGCGAATCTGCGATGGACGCGGCAATGTGACGCGGTACGTCACCTTTCGTCTCGCATGGTCGAAAACCCTGCGCGGCGTCACGCCAGCAGGCTCCCCGGACGGCCCTGAACCGGCTACCATCGCCGGTCAGGATGCCCGCCTGGGGATGGCGGGCCTTGGGGAGCCAACATGTCTGTCAGTCGCAGTGCGATCAAGAAAGAGCCCGTGGCGCGTAGCACCATGGAGCTGCAACCGTTTGTCTGGGAGGGGACCGACAAGCGGGGTATCAAGATGAAGGGCGAGCAGTTGGCGAAGAACGCCAATATGCTGCGCGCCGAACTACGCAAGCAGGGGATCAACCCCGGTCAGGTCAAGCCCAAGCCGAAGCCGCTGTTCGGCGCGGCCGGCAAGCCGGTGAATGCCAAGGACATCGCCTTCTTCAGCCGGCAGATGGCCACCATGATGAAATCCGGCGTACCGATCGTCTCGGCGCTGGAAATCATCGGCAGCGGGCACAAGAACCCGCGTATGAAGAAGATGGTGGATGGGATCCGGGCTGACATCGAGGGTGGCTCTTCGCTGCATGAAGCGATCAGTCGACATCCGGTGCAGTTCGACGAGCTCTACCGCAATCTTGTGCGCGCCGGTGAAAGCGCCGGTGTGCTGGAAACGGTGCTGGACACGATCGCTTCCTACAAGGAGAACATCGAAGCACTGAAGGGCAAGATCAAGAAGGCCCTGTTCTACCCGGCCATGGTGCTGGTGGTGGCCTTCCTTGTAAGCACCATTCTGCTGGTCTGGGTGGTGCCGCAGTTCGAGGAAGTCTTCAAGAGCTTCGGTGCCGACCTGCCGGCTTTCACCCAGATGGTGGTGAACCTGTCCCGCTTCATGGTGTCGTGGTGGTGGCTGATGGCCATTGTCATGATCGGATCGGTGGTCGCCATCGCCATGACCTACCGGCGCTCGGAGAAGATGCAGCACACGGTCGACCGGCTGGTGCTGAAGGTGCCGGTGATCGGCCAGATCATGCATAACAGCTCGATTGCCCGTTTCGCCCGCACTACGGCGGTGACCTTCAAGGCCGGCGTGCCGCTGGTGGAGGCGCTGGGCATCGTGGCTGGCGCCACCGGCAACAAGGTCTATGGCGAAGCCGTCCTGCGCATGCGCGACGACGTCTCGGTGGGCTATCCGGTCAATATGGCCATGAAGCAGCTGAACCTGTTCCCGCACATGGTCATCCAGATGACCGGCATCGGCGAAGAGGCGGGCGCCCTGGACGCCATGTTGTTCAAGGTGGCTGAATACTACGAGCAGGAAGTGAACAATGCCGTGGATGCCTTGAGCAGCCTGCTGGAACCGATGATCATGGTGTTCATTGGTACCATTGTCGGTGGCTTGGTCATCGCGATGTACCTGCCCATCTTCAAACTCGGCGCCGTCGTCGGCTAAAGGTATCAATGGCATTTCTCGACCAGCACCCCGGCCTCGGCTACCCCGCCGCGGCCGCCCTGGGACTGCTGCTGGGCAGTTTCCTGAACGTGGTCATCCTGCGGCTGCCCAAGCGGCTGGAGTGGCAGTGGAAGCGCGATGCGCGCGAAGTCCTGGAGGAACCGGACTTCTATGAACCACCCCCACCGGGGATCGTGGTGGAGCCGTCGCATTGCCCGCACTGCAAGCACAAGCTGAGCTGGTACGAGAACATCCCGCTGTTCAGCTGGATCATCCAGGGCGGCAAGT
The DNA here is from genome assembly GCF_039673015.1 of Stenotrophomonas sp. TWI1409. Taxonomy (NCBI): domain Bacteria; kingdom Pseudomonadati; phylum Pseudomonadota; class Gammaproteobacteria; order Lysobacterales; family Lysobacteraceae; genus Stenotrophomonas; species Stenotrophomonas sp. TWI1409. The sequence goes on along the minus strand of NZ_JBDJKU010000005.1, from coordinate 33,913 downwards.
GCCGGCACTGCAAGGCGCCGATCTCGCTGCAGTACCCGCTGGTGGAGGCGCTGACCTCGGTGCTGGTGCTGGCCTGCGTCTGGCAATTCGGCTTCGGCTGGCAGGGCTTCGGTGCCATCGTGCTGACCTGCTTCCTGATCGCCCTGTCCGGCATCGACCTGCGAACGCAGCTGCTGCCCGACCAGTTGACCCTGCCGCTGATGTGGCTGGGGCTGATAGGCAGCATCGACAATCTGTACATGCCGGCCAAGCCCGCCCTGGTGGGCGCGGCGGTGGGTTACCTGTCGCTGTGGACGGTCTGGTGGCTGTTCAAGCAGCTGACCGGCAAGGAAGGCATGGGCCACGGCGACTTCAAGCTGCTGGCGGCCCTGGGCGCCTGGTGCGGGCTGAAGGGCATCCTGCCGATCATCCTGCTGTCGTCGGTGCTGGGCGCCATCATCGGTTCGATCTGGCTGTACAGCCGCGGCCGTGACCGCGCCACGCCCATCCCGTTCGGGCCGTATCTGGCCATCGCCGGCTGGCTGTACTTCATGTGGGGTGCGCCGCTGGTGGAGCAGTACCTGGTGATGAGCGGGCTGCGCTGAGGGGAGTCCCCATGAGCCGCTATGTGGTTGGCCTGACCGGAGGCATCGCCTCCGGCAAGAGCGAGGTGACCCGGCGCTTCGAGGCGCTGGGGATCGTGGTGGCCGACGCCGATCTGGCCGCACGGGCCGTGGTGGCTGCCGGTAGCCCGGCGCTGGCCCGTATCGCCGAGCGTTTCGGCGCCGACATGCTGCTGGCCGATGGCAGCCTGGACCGGGGGCGCCTGCGCGCCCACGTGTTTGCCGACCCGGCCGAGCGGACGGCGCTGGAAGCCATCACCCACCCGGCCATCCGCCTGCTGATGCAACAGCAGTGCGAGCAGGCTGAGAGCCCCTATGCGATTGCCGCGATTCCGCTGCTGACCGAGGTGGGCGGGCAGAAAGCCTACCCGTGGCTGGACCGGGTATTGCTGGTGGATGCGCCCGAAGCCGTGCAGCATGCGCGGCTGATGCAGCGCGATGGCATTGATGCCGCGCTGGCCGACCGGATGATTGCTGCGCAGGCCAGCCGCGCACAGCGGTTGGCGCTGGCCGATGACGTGGTGGTCAATGATGGGCAGCCGGAGGACCTGCAGGTGCAGGTGGAACAGCTGCATGCGCGGTATCTGGGGTTGGCCGGGGGGTGAGGCCTGGTTGCCGGCCAGCGGCCGGCACTACCGAAGCGCATCCACGCATGGCGTGGATCTACACGCGCGGGGCGCGGCAGCGATCACGGTGGTGGCACAAGCGACACAGGGCGCGATGCAAGGTCGGCAGGGTTAGTGCCGACCAAGGTCGGCACCTACCGCTTACAACGGCTTCGGCGAGAACGTCAGGGTGGCGATCACGCCACGCTGGCCGCCGGGGCGCACGCTTACCTGCCAGCCGTACAGGTCGCACAGGCGGCTGACGATCGACAGGCCGATACCGCCGCCCTGCGAGTGGCCGGCATGCGTGCCGCGGTAGCCACGCTGGAACAGCTTGGCCGCGTCTTCCTCGCTCAGGCCCGGGCCACTGTCAGTTACCGACACCGAGTTGGTGCCGACGAACACGCGTACCTCGCCGTCCTGCGAGTACTTCACGGCGTTGCCGATCAGGTTGCCCAGTGCCACCGACAGCGCCGCCTCGGGTGCGTCGATCACCAGATTGCGCTCACCTTCCAGCAGCAGCTCCAGCGGCTTGCCACCCAGCTGCGCACGGTGTGCGTCCAGCAGCTGCTCGGCCACGCGGGCGACGTTGCTGGTGCCCTGCCCGCGCTCGTTGCGCGACAGCAGCAGCAGCGCGCCGATCAGATCGCTGCACTGCTGTTCGGCGCGCTGGATGCGCTGCAGGCGCTGCAGCACCTTCTCGTCCAGGCCGGGCCGGGTCAGCAGCAGCTCGGTGGCGCCACGGATCACTGCCAGCGGCGTACGCAGCTCATGGCTGACGTCTGCATTGAATTCACGGTCGCGCTGCACCACTTCGGTCAGCCGCGAGGAATAGTCGTCCAGCGCCTGGGCCAGCTGCCCCACCTCGTCGTCGGGGAAGCGTGGCGCCAACGGCTCGGGATCACTGGTGCCGCCGCGATAGGCACGCAGCCGCGCGGCCAGATCCGACACCGGCTTCATCACCTTCGAGGCCGACCACCAGCCCAGCACCAGCGACAGCACGCTGAACACCAGCACCGACAGCACCAGCGCGCGGTTGAGCTGCTTGCCGCCGCGCACGCTGTCGGTCATGTCATAGGCGAGGAAGAACCAGGCGTCGGGCGTCTTGCGCACGGCCAGCTTGTAGGAGTACGGCTCGCCGTGCTCATCGCCGCTGACGCTGTGGATGCCATCGGAGAAGCCCGCCCACTGCGCGCGCTCTTCGCGCACCCGGTCGAACTTGTCCTTCGAATAGGCATAGGCCTTGATCTGCAGCACCGGTGCATCCGGGTTATGCCCGGGGTGCTCGTAATAGCGGCGCGCATACTCGTCGATGTTGCGGTTCATCAGCTCTTCCACCAGCTGGTTTTCCACGCGCAGGCGGGCCCAGTTGGTGGCGAACGCGAACAGTGTCGTCAGGCAGAAGCCCAACAACACGAACGAAACGATGATGCGGCTGCGCAGGCGCCGCCGATAAGGCGTGCGCCGGCGCTCCCCCTTGGTTGCCACCGAATCAGGCTTCCGGGGTGGCGATGCGGTATCCGATGCCATGGCGGGTCTGGATCAGCGGCACTTCAAACGGCTTGTCGACCACCGCACGCAGGCCATGGATGTGCACGCGCAGGGAATCCGAATCGGGCAGTTCTTCACCCCACACACGGGTTTCCAGCTCCTGGCGGGTCACCACGGCCGGGGCCGCTTCCATCAGCGCCTGCAGGATCTTCAGTGCGGTCGGGTTGAGCTGCAGCAGCTTGCCCTGGCGGCGCACTTCCAGCGTATCCAGGTTGTATTCCAGATCGCCGGTTTCCAGCACGCGGGTCTGCACGCCCTTGCCGCGTCGCGACAGGGCGTTCAGACGCACTTCCACTTCCTGCAGCGCGAACGGCTTGATCAGGTAGTCGTCCGCGCCGGAATCGAAGCCGGCCAGCTTGTTGTCCAGCGAATCGCGGGCGGTGAGCATCAGTACCGGGGTCTGCTTGCGCGCTTCATTGCGCAACTTGCGGCAGACCTCGATGCCGTCCATGCCTGGCAGATTGAGATCCAGCACGATCGCGTCGAACTCGTGCACCACGGCCAGGTGCAGACCGGTAACCCCGTCAGCCGCGAAGTCCACGGTGTGGCCCCGGTCCTCCAGGTAGTCGCCCAGGTTGGCCGCAATGTCGCTGTTGTCTTCGATTACCAGGATTCTCACTGTCACCTCTAATTTACGAATTTGCCGATGCGCTGGGCCTGGCCCATATCACGCTGTGCCTTGTCCTTCCGCCGGGCGCGCTCGGCAACGGTAGTGCACTGCGTCGTGGACCGGTTCGAACCCGTGGCCTTTTCACGTTGGCATATTAGACGACTATCCTCACGTGCCTGTGTCAAAACCGTGTTCACGATCTGCTGGTCGTTGAAGACATCGGTTCGTACCTGTTCAGGCATGGAATCGCGGTCAGGATGCTGCTCGACGGCCGTACGCATGCGCACCAGCGCCTCGCGTACGCGGCTGCGGTCGGTCTGCTTCAGTTCGCTGTAGGTCTCGCCATCGTTGAGTTCGATTTCGATGCGCTCGATCTGCTGCTGCAGCGGCTTGCCGGGGATAAAGACCTCACCGGACTGGTTCGATGCAGAGGCGGCGGTGGCCAGGGTCAGGCCTGAGATCAGGACCGCCGACATCAGGAGGGACTTCATGACAAACGAATCCTTGTTTGAGTTGAGTGTTGACTGTATTCGCACCACCTTCACGCCAGCAAGTGCCATGCGCAGGGGCACCGGACGGCCTAGTGGTTGGTGGCAGGGTTGAAGTTGTTGAAGGTGCGCTGGTCGTTGAGCAGGGCCTTGCCCTTTTCTTCGATCCGGCGGCGCTCGGCCACGGTCAGGCAGCGGCTCTTAGGCATGTTGCTGCCGGTGGTGCGGGTGTGCTGACAGATCTGGCGGCTGTCCTCGTGGGCGCGGACAAGAACGGTGTTGATCCGCTCCTGGTCGTTGAAGACCTCCGCCTGGACCTGCGGCGGGAGCTCCTGAAGCGTGCGGTGGTCGCCCATGCGCTGGGTGATGCGCGCCAGTGCCTGCTGCACCTGGGCGCGGTCATCGGCGGAAATCTCGCTGTACTCGCCGTCATCGAGGGCCTTCTCAACCCGCCGGACCTGCTCGGCCACCGGGGCCTGCCCGTCCATCTGTATGGCGGTCTTCTCCGGCTTGGCGGAGACAGCACCAGACAGCCCCAGCAACAACGCGATCATCGTGATGCGGTACATCGCCAGCCTCCGGATCCATCCAGGAACGATGGGCGCCACTCTACGGCCGTCACGCTGCCTCCACAAGGGACTTCCGGCGGCATAAAAAAGACCCAGGCGGTGCCCCGCCTGGGTCTGAAGTCGTATCCCGATACCGATCCTGCTGAGAGGCAGAGCTGCGGTTCGCTGAAGGCTACGCCGGCGCCGATTAAAGGCGCGTTAAAGCCGGCCTCATTTGCCCATGAGAATTTCAAGCCATTGATTAATCACGGCTTTTTGATCTTCTCGACGTGCTCGATGATACGCGTGGCCACATCCACCCCGCAGGCGGCTTCGATGCCCTCCAGCCCTGGCGTGGAGTTGACCTCCAGCACCAGCGGGCCACGCGCGGAGCGGATCAGGTCCACACCACAGACCGACAAGCCCAGCGCCTTGGCCGAACGCACCGCCACCTGCTGTTCGGCGCGGCTGGCCTTGGCCGCCACCGCGGTGCCGCCGGCATGCAGGTTGGAGCGGAAGTCACCTTCCGGCGCCTGGCGCTGCATCGACGCCACCACCTGGTCACCGACCACGAAGCAGCGCAGGTCGGCGCCCTTGGCTTCGCCGATGAACTCCTGCATCAGGAAGTTGGCGTACAGGCCCCGCAGGGCCTCGACGATGCCACGCGAAGCGCTGGCCTTCTCGGTGAGGATCACGCCCCGTCCCTGGGTGCCCTCGTTGAGCTTCACCACGTGCGGCGGCGGGCCGAGCATGGACAGCAGGTCGACGGTGTCATCGGGGTTGTCGCCGAACACGGTGACCGGCATGTCGATGCCCTTGGCTGCCAGCAACTGGTGCGCGCGCAGCTTGTCGCGCGAACGCAGGATCGCATCGGACGGGTTGGGAGTACGCGCGCCCATCAGCTCGAACTGGCGCAGCACGGCGGTGCCATAGCGGGTGATCGAGGCGCCGATGCGCGGGATGACCATGTCCACGCCGGTCATCGGCCGGCCCTTGTAGTGCATCGAAAAACCATCGGCGGCGATGCGCATGTAGCAGCGCAGCGGGTCGAGGATGCGAACGGTGTGGCCGCGCGCGCGCGCCGCCTCGACCAGCCGGCGGGTGGAGTACAGGGAGCTGTTGCGGGACAGGATGGCGAGCTTCATCGCGGCAGGATCGGACGGCAGGCGCGCAGCATAGCGCGGGCGTGTGGCGGGCGGATGATGCCCTGCAGGCCGCCGTATCTGCGTGCCTGCCGAGGCTGTGCGAAGATGGCTGTTGCCGGCTACAGGACAGGACACGGTCGGCTTACACAACCCAAGGAGAACCACAGATGCGAATGGGAATTCCGCTGTTGTTGCTGTTTGGCCTGATGGGGAGCGCCGCACACGTACAGGCTGCGCCCACCCACGCAGTCTCCCGGCTCTACTTCGATGCCAACAACACCCTGATCGGCCAAGGCCTGCGCTACTGCACGGGCAAGACACAGCACCAGGGCGTTGCCTCACACGCCAATACCCGCTGGATCGATGTTTCCTACGCCTGCCAGGGCGACTCGACCGACGTTTCCTATGGCAGCTGGGTGCCTGCACAACTGCGGCAGGACTTCTGCACGCTGTATGACGCCTGCACGTCACTGATGCCGTGGCCGGAACCCGGCCTGCCCGGCACCCTCGGCAACGGCTTCTACTCAGACTGACAGCCGGTAGTCGCCGCACTGTCTCCGGCGATGGCAGCACCGTCGCCGGAGACCCCACCCACTACACCCCGGAGACTTCATGCCGTTGACGATCCTTCCGCGTTTCTCCGAAGTGGATGTACTCGGCCACGTCACCAACACCGCCCTGCCCGTCTGGTTCGAGGAAGGTCGCCAGGAGATCTTCCGCCATTTCAGCCGCGAGGCCAGCATGCGCGACCTGACGCTGATCCTGCGCCGCTACGAAATCGACTTCCTGCAGCAGATACAGCCGGGACACGAAGTGCGCATCGAGACCCGCATCGAAAACATCGGCCGCTCCTCGCTGTCGATCGTGCAGCAGGCGTTCCAGTTCGAGGCCCTGGTGGCCAGCGGGCGCTGCGTGATGGTGCATTTCGACTACACAACCAACGCCTCGCGCGCCATCGATGCAGAGCAGCGCCGGGCATTGTCAGGGCTGTTTACCGAGGAGTATGCGCAACAGGTGCAGGCGGCAGGCGCATGAGCCATACGGAAGGCCGGTCATCCGCACCCGGTACTGCCCGCAGCCCATTTCTTCAGCTTTTCCAGCACTTTCCCGGCCTGCATCGACGACGCATGCCGGAACCTCCTTGTTTGCTTCGACGCAGTCTAACCTGTGACTGAGGGCCGCTGATCCGCGCGGGGCAGGCGCAGCGAGAAGCCCCCATCGCGGACACGCACGGCCAATGCGGTTTCCCGCCATTCCACAGGCAGCGCCAATGCCGTATATGGCGTGGGGATGCGTGTGATCGCCTCGAACGTCCAGTGTTCCTCATAGGCTTCGCAGCGAAGCGTTCCGTCATCGCCGACCGCGATGACATCGATCCAGGCCCCACTCCGGGTCTTGCCAGTGCCGCCCATCGCACGGCGGCCAATGGCCTGCCACCCCCCCTGCCAGTGGACGAGCCATACGCCCTCGATGGGACGCAGATCCCCATCAAGCACGCTTCCCGCCACCACCACGCATCGACCGGACGGGCTGGCAATGACCGTCTCCAGATCGCAGGCGTGACGGTCACTGGGCTCGCCATCAAGACAGAGCGCGTACGGGCAGATGCGCGCGAACAAGGTCGGATGCGCAGTCAGGCGCAGGTCATCGGGAAGCAGCGGGATGGCCTGCAGCACCCGGGCATCAGGCAGGACATGCCGCAACACCTGCGGCACCCCGGCGGCCAGCGCCGGATGCTCCTGTTCCAGCCATAGACCCCGGCAGGGGCGCAGCGTGGTCGATCGACTGGGAATATCCCGCAACCACATCGCGGCTTCGGCATCCCCGCCAAGCTGCCGGCGCTCGTGCAGCTCCTGCCAGAACAGGCTGGGAACAATCGCCAGCAGGTGCATCACCCTCTTGTCCGCTTCGTCGTAGACGATCACCGCTTCGCTGCGATCGCTGTAGCCACTGGCCAAACGCAGCGCGCTGCCCGCCAGCGCTAGCCACTCGCCGCTGGCATCGTGGCTGCCTGCGGTGGATACGCCCTCGACAATGGCGCCATCGCGCAGCATCAGGGTGCCGTAGGCCGGCCCGCCCATGCCCAGCTCGCCCCAATCCAACAGGACATCATGCGTGGGCGGCCGGGTGGCGAAGGGCAGCTTCGCCCGCGAGCGCAGCAGTGCGCCCCCTACGGCATCGCCGACCAGATCCAAGTGCTGCAGCACGCCGCCCAGGGCAAGGCATGCGGCCAGGCCAACGACCACACCCCAAGGCGACCACCACACCACGCAGATCGCTACCCATATCAGGAACGGCAGCCACTGGGTGAAACGGCGGAGGGCGATTCGATCAACGGTCATGCAGGCTGGGTGGCGGCGACTGTGCACCATTCAAACCTTCAACGCTGTGCCAGGCAATGGGGTTCGAACCGGCAATGCCGCTAGACTCTCGCTGATGATGCAATCGATGACTGCCGTGAATCGCCGGAATCTGCTGCAGGACATGCTGCCGCGATGGAGAGCACTGGCCAAGGCCCCGGGCCAGCCGCGCCGCACGCTTCGCCTGCCGGATTGGCAGGCGGACTGGAACGCAGGCATGGCCTTGCTTGCACGCCATGCGCGCAATGGCGGTGAATCTGTGGAGGAACCGCTGCAGGGACATGCGGCCCTGGAGCATGCCTACGGCTGGGAGACGGTTGCACAGACCGGCAGCAACCTGCTGCTGAAAGGCGTTGACCGCGGCTTCGCCCCCACGGCGTTGCAGCAGATGCATGCCGACGTAGCAGATCTCTGGCTCGAGCATGCGCATTTGCTGGCCCTTGCCCGGGACAGCCTGCAACAGCAAGGCCACGACATCGCGTTGGCTGCGTCGTTGCAATCGCGTACAACGCAGCACTACGAATACGCACTGCAGCTGTTGTCACTGGGCGTGCTGCTGGATGCGCAGGAACGCCTGCCGGCGCTGGTGGAGAAGGTGCTCTGTTTCGACACCGACCGCGTGCTGGACTACCTCAGCGCGCCGGCGCTGGGCCTGGTGGAAGCCAGTGATGAGGTCTTTCATCCGCGACCGTTCGCCGAGCTGTTCGCGCCGCTGCGCGACGGTGAAGCGTTCGACCCTTCACTGCTGGCCGGCTACCTGCAGGTGCAGTACCGCGATTTCTTCCTGCTGCCGCCAAAGGCTCAAAAGCGGACCCGGCGCCTGATCGGGCCGAACGCGTGGGGCTACTGGGCATTTGAAGTGGCTGCGCTGGTGGTGCTGTATGGCGGTGACGACGCCACGCTACGCACCTGCCCCCACTACCCTTCCGACCTGGTGGACTTCGCCCGGCGTTGAGTCAGGCACCCGGCAGGCCGGAAACACCGCCGAATCGATTCTCTTCCTCGTTGCCCGGCAGAAGCATGACCGGGAAGAGGACGAACACACCCAACGGGATGAAGGCGATCACGACGTACCAGCCGGACTCGTCGATGTCGTGCAGTCGTCGAACGGCCAGGGCCAGCATGGGCGGAAGGAGGACGATGACCGCGCAGACCGTCATGACCCACCCCAGCGTCCGGAATGGCTCGAAGGCCTCCCCATCGAGCAGCACGGTGCCCGTCAGCCAGTATCCGCCGTCCATCAAGGTGTAGCCCACTGCCACCACAAGGGCAGCAGACAGGGAGTACGACCAGAACTCCTTCCGGTTGGATCGCCCTGAAAAATCAAAGCAACGCCTGAGGGGCAAAAGTGCGGGGATCATTCGCGCTCCGGGCAGCGGACGATGGGAGGCAAGGGTTAACGATCTTTTAGCATCCCCAAGCCCAGCACCAACTGAACCCTGCGACCCAGCGGGCCCGGCAGACAGCGGAGGTTGCAGGAGCCCGCCGCGGCAGCCGCGCAGCCAGAGACGCAGCGCGAACTACCGCACATTTCCATAGACGTGGGCATTCTGAATCGGATCACTGGCTTGCAGCACTGGCGGATTGGTCGAATTCCAGTTTTCCAGAATGGCGCCTCTGCTAGCGTCACGACTCACTCATGGATTCGAGGTTTTGAATGGCTGCGATTTCTTTTCCGCTGATGCTGGCACTGCTTTCCACCCAGGCCCCGATGGCCGCAAACGCGGAAGGTGACTACACCAGAGCCGCGGGGGCTTCGATCGGGCCTGGCATCTGCGACCCCGGCATGGACATGCTGCCGAACGGCGGAGGGGTGGTGATCCGGCGCTGCGGCACGAATGGAACGGTCGCTGGCGTTGGCAGCAATATCGATGCTGCGACGGCCAACGCCAATGGCTTCCTTGCCGTCGCCGAGGAAGGACCCGTCTGCAGTGTCTTCGCACGCGATCCCTATGTCAGCATCCCGGCACCGGGTGTTGGCATCAAAGCGGAATGCAGTTCCACACCGCTTTCCGCCTATGGCATGACGACCACCACTGCGGGACAGAACGTACTTGAGCTGGCCATCAACCTGGCGGCGACGCAGGCCTGGTGCAATGTCGACTACTACTATGGGTCGGCGCATGGCTATAAGTATCCCTACACCTGCAACCGCCCGGGCCAGTCCTGGAGCGTTGCCGGTCTTGGCTCCAGCGTCGACGATTCAAACGCAATGGCAATGCGGCTTGTGAAGAAATCATCCAAGACCGGTACGCACTGCTATTTTGACAACGCCGAGTTGAATGGCGTCGTCTTCCGCGCATACCTGCACTGCAACGGATCGACCTATACCGGTTTCGGGAGTTCCGTCACTGCCGCGGCCAAGGACGCGGCTGCGCAAGCGGGCGCATAAGCCACCCGGGCTGTGGTTCGGAAGAGCCACAGCCCGACGCATTGAAGAATGAGGTTCCGGCGCCGTTGCCACACGCTGGACTGGGGTGTGGTTCAACGATTGCGCCGCGTCTGCCTGGGGTGAACACCCTGGAGACATGGAGCGGGCGATGGGAATCGAACCCACGTCAGTAGCTTGGGAAGCTACAGCTCTACCATTGAGCTACGCCCGCATTGCGGGTGAAAGTCTATGCGGAGCGGCCGGTGTTGCGCAATGGTGGCCGCCGCACCCGCCGGGCATGGCCCGGCGCTGCCGTGCAGGCATCCCAGGCACCTTGCGGTGCCCGGGATGTTGCATTCATCAGAAGCTGCCACCCACGGTGGCGAAGATCGTCGCGTCACGGGCACGCTTCTGCGCGGCCGTGGTGCTCAGGCCAACGTTGCCCTGCAGGCCGAACAGGTCCATGCGCGCACCCAGTACGGCAGTGGCGTAGTTCTTGTCGAAGTCCAGGCCCGGCACGCGGTAGCTGCCCAGTTCCGGCAGGGTCTGCAGCCACGCGCTGGCCTGCTTGGTGTCCTCGAACTCGTGGTCGTAGGTCACCTGCACGTACGGCTTGACGGTGCCGCCATCGAAGCGGGCCTGCCAGCCGATGCGGCCGACGGTCGAGTCGACGTTCTGGCGGTCGTAGCCCAGCGCGGTGGCCAGCGTGCCCGCAGCAGCGCTTTCGCTGTAACCGTCGATCTTGACCTTCTGCCAGATCACCGCAGCGATCGGGCCGTGGCGGAAGCCACCTTCGGTGCCGAACTCGTAACCGGCATTCAGTGCAGCGGTCAGGTTGCTGCCGTCCGGCGAGCCACCGTGTTCGCGGGTAGCCGGGCCCAGCTGGACCTTGCGGTTCACGTCATACGACAACCAGGTGTAGCTGACCTGGCCGTTGACCCAGACGCGGTCGCCATACCAGGCAGCGAACAGGCCGGCGGTGGTGTCCTTCTGGGTGAAGTCGCCACGGCTGTTGCCGAAGTCGGCACTCATGCGACCGAAGCCGGCGAAGCCGCCGACCACCACGCCGTTGCGTGCCCAGTCGACACCAAACAGGCCGGCCGGCGCCACGCCGTCGTACAGGTCGGCGTGGTCATAGCGCTGCAGGTCACCGCGCACGCCACCCCACCACGACAGGCCATCGGCCGGACGGGCGCCGAGGTGGTTGCTGACCTGGTCGGCACGCGAACGGCCGACGGTCTGTGCCGAGTGGCTCAGCACCTGCTGCAGGCGCGGAGCCTCCAGCACCGAGACGGCGTACTGGCCCAGCAGCTGGTGACCGGTAACGGTGGGATGCACGCCATCGGCGAACAGATAGGTCTGGTACGCATCGGGGCTGACGTAGGTGGTCGGGTTGCAGCCGATGATGCTGCCCGTGGTGTTGGCCGGGTTGATCTTGCAGGCGGTGCCGGTGACGTTGGTGAAGCCGTACATGCCCGGGTTGGCGGTCACTTCACGCAGGATGCTGAAGGTATCGAGCGGAATGAACTCGATGCCCGCCTGCTTCAGGCCGCCATACAGCGCCTTGTTGTAGCCGACCGACATGGCGGTGGCGGCTGCTGCATTGGGGCCGCGGAACTGCGGGGTGATGCCCACGTCCGGCAGGTTCGGCACCAGCACGTACTGGGCACCGGCCTGCTTCAGGGCACCGACCAGCGCGATCTGGTCGGTGACCGCCGCACCGATGATGCCCTGCACCTGGGCCGGCGGCGCACCCGCACCGGCAGCGCCGGCGGCGGCAAACAGGTCGTTTGCGCCACCCCAGACGGTATACAGGGCGTTACGGTCAGCCTTGCCACCGTTTGCCGCCAGGTAGCGGGCCGCCTGCGACTTCAACGAAGGGATCGCGCCGAGGGCACCACTGCCTTCGACCGACACGCGGGCGCCGCCGACAGCGTAGTTGTCGCCGTTCTGGCCGTTGCCGTTGGGGTCCTTGTTGAGGCCGTAGTAATTGGCGACCTGCTGCGACCACACCCAGCCCGGGTTGGTGGTGAACTGGCCGGAGAGCCCCTGCGTGGCCTCGGGCAGCAGCGGGCGGAAGTAGCCGGCGTCGGTGAGGCTGTCACCGAAGAACACCGCCTTGGAGTACGGATTTTCGCCTGCCATGGCCGGCAGCGCGGCCAGTGCGATCGCAGCCGCCATGAGGGAGCGGATCGGGTGTTTGCTGAGCTGCATCTAGGAACTCCTGTGGGGTAAACAAGTTGGAATCCGGCGCACGTACGCCGGCGCACGGTCAATGGTTTCACCGCGCCGCCGTTTGCTCACGCTGCGCCGCCGCATGGATTGTCGCCTGACCACGCCGAACCCTGCTGTGCCGGAGCTGGCGCCCGGTTCAAATTACAAACGTTCCGATCCCGACGGGCTATCAGCGACAATGCAGGGATGAACATCCAGCTCAACGGCGAACCCCGCACCCTGCCCGCCTCGGCGACCCTCCACGACCTGCTTGAGGCCGAGCAGCTGCTGCAGCGCCGGGTGGCGGTGGAGGTCAACGGCGAGATCGTCAGCCGCAGCCGCCATGGCGAGCATCTCCTGGCCGAAGGCGACGTGGTGGAGATCGTGCACGCGCTGGGCGGGGGCTGAGGCCATCCCGGGTAGTGCCGGCCACTGGCCGGCAATCCGACGTTGTCAGGCACCCTGCATCTGCCGGCCAGCGGCCGGCACAAACCCTACCCATCCACGGCCTGCACGCCATTGCGTGATCCCATCTTCAGGCGGATAAGCGATAATCGCGCCATGAACGTTCATGTCTCCCCCGATTCGCTGGTGATCGCCGGCAAGACCTATGGCTCGCGGCTGCTCACCGGCACCGGCAAGTTCAAGGATCTGGAAGAAACCCGCCTGGCCACCGAGGCTGCAGGCGCCCAGATCGTCACCGTGGCCATCCGCCGCACCAACATCGGGCAGAACCCGGGCGAGCCGAACCTGCTCGACGTGCTGCCGCCGGAGCGCTACACCATCCTGCCCAACACCGCCGGCTGCTACACCGCCGAAGACGCGGTGCGCACCTGCCGGCTGGCGCGCGAACTGCTGGACGGCCACAACCTGACCAAGCTGGAAGTGCTGGGCGACCAGAAGTCGCTGTACCCGGACGTGGTGCAGACCCTCAAGGCCGCCGAACAGCTGGTCAAGGACGGCTTCGAGGTGATGGTCTACACCTCCGACGACCCGATCCTGGCCAAGCGCCTGGAAGAGATCGGCTGCGCTGCGGTGATGCCGCTGGCCGCGCCGATCGGTTCGGGCCTGGGCATCCAGAACAAGTACAACCTGCTGCAGATCATCGAAGACGCCAAGGTGCCGATCATCGTCGACGCCGGCGTGGGCACCGCGTCGGATGCGGCGATCGCGATGGAGCTGGGCTGCGACGGCGTGCTGATGAACACCGCCATTGCCGGTGCGCGCAGCCCGGTGCTGATGGCCAGCGCCATGCGCAAGGCGGTCGAGGCCGGCCGCGAGGCCTTCCTGGCCGGGCGCATCCCGCGCAAGCGCTACGCCAGCGCCTCCTCCCCGGTGGATGGGTTGATCGGCTGATGACCAATCCCTTCGACAGCGCCGGTTCCAAGGCCCCGCCCAAGCCCTTCACCGTGAGCGAGGGCCGCCGCGAGGTGCGCAGCTTCGTGTTGCGCCAGGGCCGCTTCACGCCTGCCCAGCAGCGCGCGTTCGACGAACGCTGGCCGCGCTTCGGCATCGACTACAACGGCCAGCCGCGTGATCTGGACGCCACCTTCGGCCGCCCGGCGCACAAGGTGCTGGAAATCGGCTTCGGCAACGGTGCCGCGCTGCGCTTCGCCGCCCAGCATGATCCGTCGCGTGACTACATCGGCATCGAGGTGCACGCGCCCGGCGTGGGCCGGCTGCTGAACGCGCTGGCCGACGACAACGCCGACCATGTGCGCCTGTACCACCACGATGCGGTGGAAGTGCTGCAGAACGAGATCGCCGATGGCGCGCTGGATGAAGTGCGCATCTACTTCCCGGACCCGTGGCACAAGAAGCGCCACAACAAGCGCCGCCTGCTGCAGCCTGCATTTGCCGAGCTGCTGGTGCGCAAGCTGCGCCCGGGCGGCCGCCTGCACTGCGCCACCGACTGGGAAGACTACGCCGAGCAGATGTGGGACGTGCTCGACGCCACCGCTGGCCTGGTCAACCGCGCCGGCCCGCGTGGCAGCGTGCCGCGCCCGGACTGGCGGCCGCAGACGCACTTCGAGACCCGCGGCCAGAAGCTCGGCCACGGCGTCTGGGACCTGCTGTACGACCGCACCTGACGATCGCCTGAGGACACCGCGCCCCACATGGATACCGCGCTGACGCTGACCAACGACATGAAGCTCGTGCTCGGGCTGGTCGGCTTCACGATGGCGATGTTCCTGTTCGAGCGCATCCGCGCCGACGTGGTCGCGCTGGTGGTCCTGGTGGTGCTCGGTGTCACCGGGCTGATCGCGCCGGAGGAAATCTTCGGCGGCTTCTCCGGTAACGCGGTGATGAGCATCATCGCCACCACCATCCTCGGTGCGGGCCTGGACCGCACCGGGGCGCTGAACCGGCTGGCCGCGTGGCTGCTGCGGCGCGGCCATGGCGTCGAGCAGCGGCTGCTGATGATGACCACGGCCATTGCCGGCCTGAATTCCTCTTTCATGCAGAACCCGTCGGTGATGGCGCTGTACCTGCCGGTCGCCTCGCGACTGGCAGCGCGCACCGGGTTGACCCTGCAGCGCCTGCTGCTGCCCATTTCGGCGGCAATCGTGATGGGTGGTGCGCTGACCATGGTCGGCAATTCACCGTTGATCCTGCTGAACGATCTGCTGGCCTCGGCCAACAACAACCTGCCTTCCGGCCTGGCCACGATCGAGCCGCTGCGCATGTTCGCGCCGCTGCCGATCGGCGTGGCGCTGCTCATCGCTTCGCTGCTGTATTTCCGCTACTACGGCGACCGCAAGCTGATCGAAGAAGAGAACCTGGTCAACGACGGGGTCACGCCCGCGCGCACCGAGAGCTACTTCGCCAAGACCTATGGCATCGAAGGCGATGTGTTCGAGCTGGTGGTCAGTGCCGAAAGCCCGCTGGTGGGCATGACCCTGGGCGAGGCCGAGAACCTGCACGATGCCCCGCTGCTGCTGGCCCTGAAAACCGGCAATGACACCCGCCTGGCACCACCGGCGGAGATGCGCATCTGGGTCGGCAGCGTGCTCGGCGCGATGGGCCCGCGTGAGCAGATCAACGATTTCGCGCAGAACCAGTTCCTGCGCATGTCTTCGCGACTGAAGCACCTGGGCGACCTGTTCAACCCGAGCCGTGCCGGTATTTCCGAAGCGGTGGTGCCGCCGACCTCGAACGTGATCGGCAAGAGCGCGGCCGATCTGCGCCTGCGCAAGGAGCGCGGCATCAGCCTGCTGGCGATCAACCGCGACAAGCAGGTGATCCGCGAGGACGTGCGCGACGTGCAGCTGCGCGCCGGCGATATGCTGGTCTTCCACAGCATCTGGACCGACCTGGCGCAGGCCGCCCGCAGCCGTGACTTCGTGGTGGTGACCGACTACCCGACCGGCGAGCAGCGCCCGCACAAGTTCAAGATCGCGATGGCGATCTTCGCCTTGACCATCCTGATCGCGCTGACCAGCAAGCTGCCGGTGGCACTGACGCTGATGACCGGCGTGGCCGGCATGCTACTGACCGGCGTGCTGCGCATGGACGAAGCCTACGCCTCGATCAACTGGAAAACGGTGTTCATGATGGCCGGGCTGATCCCGCTCGGCTGGGCGATGGATTCCAGTGGCGCGGCGGCATGGGTGGCCGGCCATACCATCGACAAGCTGCCCACCGGCATCCCGGTGTGGGTGCTGGAGGTGGCGCTGGCGCTGCTGACCACGGCGTTCTCGCTGGTGATCAGCCATGTGGGCGCCACCATCGTGATGGTGCCCATTGCGGTGAACCTTGCGCTGGCGGCGGGCGGCAACCCGACGGCGTTCGCGCTGATCGTGGCGCTGTCGGCGTCCAACAACCTGATGACGGCCTCCAACCCGGTGATTTCGATGATCACCGGCCCGGCCAACTACACCCCGCGCGAGATGTGGCGGGTCGGCGGCCCGCTGTCGCTGATCTACACCTGCGTGGTGGTGCTGATGATCAACCTGATGTTCTGAGGGTTGGGTTTGTTGGCAGGGCTGCGCCCTGCACCCGCAGAGGCCGAAGCAACGGCAACGGCAAAAGCGTGCATTTCGTGGGATGGCGGGGTGGGTCCGGTTGCGGGGGACGCTGCAAGTCCCCCTCCGGGGCCCGGCCCAGCCGCTGGCGGCTGTGCGTTCGGGCGCTTGCGAAGCAGTGCTTCGCAAGCAAAGCGCCCTCACCCATGTAAGCTCGGTCGCCGCTTGTTCGTGTGCGCTTTCCTGCGCACACGGCAAGACCGGGGTTGGGCGTCCTGCCCAACCCGCCCGAGGCATGCCTCGGGCCCATGCGGCTCACGCCCCCGCAACCGGACCCACCCCGCCTTCGACAGATTTCTGCGATCTGTCGGAACGGCGTCGTGCACCGCTTTGGTAGGTGTCGACCTTGGTCGACACGGTAGATCCACGCCATGCGTGGATGGATCTCTGGATATCTGTTGATCCGGTGGGTGCGGACCGTTGGTCCGCACACCGATAGGTCAGGCCAGGTAGATTTGCCCGTCGCGCACATCCACCGGCACGGCGCGCAGGCGGTCGCCCTTGCAGGGGCCGGCGATGCAGTCGCCGCTGTCCAGCGCGAACGAGGCGCCGTGGGCGGCGCACACCAGGTGGCCTTCGCGGCTCTTCAGGAACTGGCCCGGCGCCCAGTCCAGGCGACGGCCGGCGTGCGGGCAGATGTTCAGGAACGCACGCACCTGCGCGCCGTCGCGGTACAGCACCAGCGATTCGGCATCGCCATCAACCACCGCTTCGACCTCGGCAAACGCGCCATCGGCAATGGCATCAAGGGCGATCAGGGCAGCGGCGGCAGTCATGGCGAAGGCTCGGACAGTAAACGCGCATTGTCGCACGCCCGCTCAGGTGACTGGCTGCAACATGAACACAAGTCATTGATTCGTAATAAGCACAGGCTATATTTAACGAGTTTTTCACTCAATGACAGTGGCACCTCCCGATACTCTGGTTTCGCTGATCCCAGCCTATCGAGCCGCCATGTTCAATCGCGCATCCGCCTTCAACCAGTTCCGCACCCTGTTCGCGCCGCGCAAGCCGCGTCACCCGCTGGTGCGCGTGGCCGTGGGCCTGCTTGGCCTGGCGATCCTGGCCGCGATGGTGTTCATCGGCGTATTCGTCGGTGCGGCAATGATCCTGGTCGGCCTGGCGTGGAAGCTGCTGGCCTCGCGCAAGCCGGGCGTTGCCCGTCCGGTCGATCCGACCGTGGTCGAAGGCGAGTACCGCGTGGTGCGCAAGCCGGTGCTGCCGGCCTCGCGTTGATCCACGGCCTCCGCGCCCGCTGACGGCGGGCGCCATGCGTTCTAGACTGCGGGCACGCCCTTCCTGGATGCCCGCATGTCCGATGTCTCCGATGTGATCCCTGCCGTAGCCCTGCCGCGTGTGCCGGTAGCCGGTGGCGGCAGCTTCCCCGTGCACCGTATCTACTGCGTCGGCCGCAACTTCGCCGACCATGCCCGCGAAATGGGCGCAGCAGTGCCGGCGGCCGACGATCGCGGCCGTCCGATGTTCTTCAGCAAGCCGGCCGATGCGATCGTGGTCGGCCACGACGATGCCATCCCCTATCCCCCGGCAACCGCCAACCTGCACCACGAAGTGGAGCTGGTGGTGGCGATCGGCCGTGATGCGCCAGCCGGCGAACTGGCCGTGGCCGATGCCGATGCTCTGGTCTACGGCTATGCCGTCGGACTGGATCTGACCCGCCGCGACCTGCAGGCCGCCGCCAAGGACAAGGGCCATCCGTGGGATGCAGCCAAGGGCTTCGATGCCTCGGCACCGATCAGCGAGATTGTCCATGCCGCTGAAGTGGGCGACCTGGCCGCGCTGAACCTGTCGCTGGAGGTCAACGGCGAAGTGCGCCAGCAGGCGCTGCTGGACCAGATGATCTGGAACGTGCCGGAGATTCTGCATGAGCTGTCCAAGCTGTGGCAGCTGCGTGCCGGCGACCTGGTGTTCATGGGTACCCCGTCCGGAGTGGCCGCGCTGAAGCCCGGCGACCGCTTCAGTGCCCGCCTGGAAAACGTGGCCGAGCGCCACGGCGTGATCGCCGGCTGACATCACCTGCGCTACCCTGCGCGCTGTCCACTTCCCCCACCGGAGAAAAACAACAATGGGAATGCTCACCGAGTTCAAGGAATTCGCGATGCGCGGCAACGTCATCGACCTCGCCGTCGGCGTGGTGATCGGCGCGGCCTTCGGCAAGATCGTGACCGCACTGGTCGAGAAGATCATCATGCCGCCGCTGGGCATGCTGATCGGCAAGGTGGATTTCTCGCAGCTGGCCTGGACGTTGTCACCGGCCAGCATCGGTGCCGACGGCAAGGAAATCCCGGCCGTGGTGATCGGCTATGGCGACTTCATCAATACGCTGATCCAGTTCGTGATCGTGGCCTTCGCCATCTTCCTGGTGGTCAAGACGATCAACCGCCTGTCGCGCAAGCAGGAAGCCGCCCCGGCCGCACCGGCCGAGGAAGTGGTGCTGCTGCGCGAGATCCGCGACAGCCTGAAGAAGTAAGGGTGCTGGGCGCCGACTGGCGCCCCACCCATCTGTAGAGTCGAGCCATGCTCGACTGGGCGAAATGAAGCAGTCGAGCATGGCTCGACTCTACATAAGCATGTGAAAGCCCCGCCCTGGCGGGGCTTTCGCTTTGCCGGTCATGGCGGAAAACAGCGTTCGCGCCAGCCATGACCTCCCGCCCATGCGCCGGGCTGAACGACTGTTAAGCTCCAAGGCTTGGTCCCTTCCCGGAGCTGTCCATGCGTCGCCGCGTCCTTGCCATCGCATCCTCCCTCGCCCTGCTGGCCGCCCCGGCCTTCGCGGCGCCGCACACCACCACCCTGCCCCCGGCGTCGCTGTCCACCGCTGCGCAGCTGCGCGACCAGGCGCTGGCCGATGACACCGGCTGGAAAGTGGTTGAATCGCTCACCACCGAAATCGGCCCGCGCATCGCTGGCAGCGAGGCCGACGCCCGCGCCGTGGCCTGGGCCGAAGCCAAGTTCAAGTCGCTCGGCTTCGACAAGGTCTGGAAGGAACCGGTGACGTTCCCGAAGTGGGAGCGCCGCAGTGAACACGCCGCGGTGACCGGCAGGAACCCGCAGCCGCTGCAGATCACGGCGCTGGGTGGCAGCCCGGGCGGCACCGTTGAAGCCGAAGTGGTCCGCTTCGCCGACCTGGCCGCACTGCAGGCCGCACCGGCCGGTTCGCTGAAGGGCAAGATCGCGTTCGTCGATTACCAGATGCTGCCGTTCCGTGATGGCCGCGACTATGGCCGTGGTGGCGCGATCCGCAGCAAGGGCCCGTCCGAAGCAATTCGCAAGGGCGCGGTCGGTTTCCTGATGCGCTCGGCCGGTACCGACTCGCATCGCGTGCCGCACACCGGCATCACCCGCTTCGACGACGGCCTGACCCCGGTGCCGTCGGCAGCGCTGTCGGTGCCCGACGCCGACCAGCTGGCCCGCCTGCTGGCACGTGGCAGCACCACGGTGAAGGTGGCGCTGGACTGCGGTTGGGACGGCACCGCCACCTCGTACAACGTGATCGGTGAGATCACCGGCCGCAGCCTGCCGAAGGAAGTGGTGGTGATCGGCGGTCACCTGGATTCATGGGATCTGGGCACCGGCGCGGTGGATGACGGCGCAGGCGTGGGCATCACCATGGCTGCGGGCCATCTGATCGGCCAGCTCAAGCAGGCGCCGAAGCGCACCATCCGCGTGATCGCGTTCGCCAACGAAGAACAGGGCCTGTATGGCGGCAAGGCCTACGCCGAGGCGCATGCCAAGGACGTGGCCCTGCACCAGCTGGCGGCCGAGAGTGACTTCGGTGCCGGCCGCATCTATGCCTTCAATACCGGTTCGCCGAACCCGGAAGGCTCGCGCGAAGCGACGAAGCAGATTGCCGAAGTGATGAAGCCGCTGGGCATCGAGTACCAGGCCGACAAGGGTGGCCCGGGCCCGGACGTCGGCCCGTTGGCCGCCAAGGGTGGCGCGTGGGCATGGCTGGCGCAGGACGGCTCGGACTACTTCCACCTGCACCACACCGCCGACGACACGCTGGACAAGATCGACCCGAAGGCGCTGGCGCAGAACGTGGCCGCGTACACCGTGTTCGCGTACCTGGCAGCGGAAGCCGATGGCAGCTTCGGCAGCGAGGCCAAGGCGACCACGCCGCCGAACGAATGATGCGGTAGCGCCGGGCCATGCCCGGCGAACGCAGCGTCGAGAGCGGTGCGAACCAAGGTTCGCACCCACCGGGTAAGGGCGCACCCACCGGGTAAGGGCGCATCCACCGAGTAATGGCGCACCCACCGGGCGATGGCGTGGGTCAGAGCCCTCGCCGTGGCGAGGGATCTGCCCCGATCCTGTCAGCCCTCCCACACGCTGGTGTTGCGCACACCCAGCAGCTTCGGGTTGAACAGCGGATCCTTGCCCGCCTGGCGATGCTGTTCGTAGTCGCGCAGCGCCGCCAGCGCTGGCTTCTGCAGCAGCAGGATGGCGATGATGTTCAGCCAGCTCATCAGGCCGACGCCGATGTCGCCCAGCGACCACGCGATCGTTGCACTGTTCACCGCTGAGTAGCCGGTCGCGGCCAGGAACAGCAGCTGGAACCCGCCCATCACCCACGGCGCGGGACGATCACGGCACAGGTAGCTGATATTGGTCTCGGCCATGTAGTACAGCGCCAGGATGGTGGTGAACGCGAACGGCAGGATCGCCAGCGCCACGAACGAGCGGCCGAAGCCCGGCAGCGCGGACTCCACCGCGTGCTGCACGAAGCGCGGCCCGGCTTCGACGCCAGGCAGATTGCCCAGCAGCAGGCGCGCCTCATCCGGAATGCCGTTCACAGCCGGGTCGTAGACGTTGTACAGGCCCGTGGACAGAATCAGGAACGCGGTAGCACTGCACACCACCATCGTGTCGATGTAGACCGAGAACGACTGCACCAGGCCCTGCTTGACCGGATGAGTGACTTCGGCGGCAGCGGCCGGATGCGCACCGCTGCCCATGCCGGCCTCGTTGGACAGCACACCACGGCGCACGCCCCACTGGATGGCGGTGCCGATCATTGCACCGAACGCTGCATCCACACCGAATGCACTGCGCAGCACCAGCATGATCACCTCCGGCACTTTCTCTGCATTGAGCACCATCACCAGTGCCGCCACCAGCAGATACGCCACAGCCATCAACGGCACCACCCACTCGGCAACCCGCGCGATGCGGCGCACACCGCCGATCAGGATCGCGCCCAGCACCACCAGCAGAACCGCCGTGGTGGTCATCACCGGCACGTCCCAGGCTTCGTTCACCGCGCTGGTGATCGCATTGGACTGGGTACCGGCCAGCATCGCACCGGCCAGCACGGTGACCAGCGCAAACAGCACTGCATACCAGCGCTGGCCCAGGCCTTTTTCGATGTAGTACGCGGGGCCACCGCGGTACTGGCCCTTGGCATCGCGGTCCTTGTAGATCTGTGCCAGCGTGGATTCGATGAAGGCGCTGGAGGCGCCGAGGAAGGCGACGATCCACATCCAGAAGATCGCGCCCGGGCCACCAAAGGCGATGGCCATGGCAACGCCGGCGATGTTGCCGACGCCGACGCGGCTGGACAACGACAGCGACAGGGCCTGGAACGGTGACACACCGGCTTCGGAGCGCTCGTGCCGGAACATCAGGCGCAGCATCTCCGGCAGCGCGCGCAACTGGATGAAGCGGGTGCGCACGCTGAAGTACAGGCCGGCGAGCAGGCAGAGCACCACCAGGTACGGGCTCCAGACGATGCCGAGGATGGTGTTGACGATGGATTCGATGTTCATCGGCAGCCCCTCAGAAGAACATGCCCAGGGCGACCTGGGGGCTGATGATGCGGCCGGTGTTGCGCCCGGCCACGGTGAATTCGACGCCGGCGATCAGGCCCAGCGACGGGCTGAAGTGATACTCCACCGCCGGCGCCAGGCTGACGTTGCGGCTGGCCGGACGGTGCTCTTCAATCCGCTCGATCGCACCACTGCCGTTGCGTGCGAAGCCGCTCAGACGCTGGCCGGTCTCACGGCTGGCGGCCATTTCCATCACCCCCACCCAGCGCGAATTGAAGCTGTACTCGGCGCCTACCGACAGGCCCAGTACCGAGCCGCGCGAAATGTGCCCCTGGAAGCTGTCATCGGTGCCGTACACGCTGGTGCCGGAAATGGCAGTGCGCGACGGTGCCGGCCCGGCGCTGAGCTGTGCGCGCCAGCGCACGGGGCGGTCATTGCCCAGCCACACCACCTGCTGCACGCCCAGCGCTGCGGTGGTGCGCTGCACGCCGTCACCCTGCGCATCCAACGGATTGCCGGTGATGCGATCGTGGCTGCCGGTACTGAAGCGCTGCACAAGCGCGACCGAGATGGCCGGCCGGGTGCCATCGGCATTCGGCGCCTGCAGCAGGTACTGCAGGCGCGCGGTGGTGTCACCGGCGCGGAAGCCGCTGCTGCGCGCACTGCCGGATTCGGAGCGCGAGGCGCTGAGATTGACCTGGCCCATCACCCGGTCACTGAAACCATAGATGATCGGCACCACCGTGGCCCAGGCGCCACTGTGCTCGGCACTGCGGCGACGATCACCGTTGTTGTCGTAGTGGTCGCGGCTGTC
Source organism: Stenotrophomonas sp. TWI1409 (assembly GCF_039673015.1). Lineage (NCBI taxonomy): Bacteria > Pseudomonadati > Pseudomonadota > Gammaproteobacteria > Lysobacterales > Lysobacteraceae > Stenotrophomonas > Stenotrophomonas sp. TWI1409. The sequence continues at coordinate 10,794 of NZ_JBDJKU010000005.1, read as the reverse complement.
GACCCGCACCAGATAGGGCTCGATGTACCAGTTGCCCTGCGGCAGGCCGGCGGGATTGGGAGTGATCAGCGGTCCCGTGAAATTGACGCCATCCAGACTGCGTTCCGCGGCCTGTAGCGATGGTGCGGCAAGCGCAGCGAGTGCCAGCACCAGGCAAGTGCGACGTGTGCGGCGTTGGATTCGATGCATGGAACCACTCCTGTACGACGTTGGAAGGAACTCCACCGTGCGGCGCGGGAAACGGCCCAGCAATGAGACAAATACTAAAATCGCTTGCGTACCCATCAAGCGTGTTTGAAGCAACGTAAGCTGACGCAGATGACCCAGTTTGCTGCGCGTGCATTGTTTGCGCTCTTGCGCCGCGCAAAAGAAAACCCGGCCGCGAGGGCCGGGTCAGGAGATCAACACAGCATCAGCACGACGGGATCAGCCGTGGCGGCGGCTCGCCCACTGCGCCAGCAACACGGCCGTGGCCGAGGCCACGTTCAGGCTTTCCACCGCGCCGCTGCCGGGAATCGACAGCTGCTGGTCACACTGACTGGCCAGGCCGCGGTCCATGCCCTCGCCTTCGGCGCCCATCACGTACACCAACCGTTCCGGCAGCGACGCACGGAACACGTCGTCGCCACCATCAACGAGGGTCGCAGCCAGCCCGAAGCCGGCCGCACGCAGCTGCGCCATCGCCTGGGCGGTCTCCGGCAACTGCACCAGCGGCACCGACTCCGCACCACCTTCGGCCACGCGCGCAGCGGCACCGGACAGCGCCAGCGTGCTGCCAGCCGGCAGCAGCAGCGCCTTGACGCCGAAGTGCGCGGCCGAGCGCAGGATCGCACCGAAGTTGTGCGGATTGCCGACACCGTCCAGCCACAGCGCCAACGCCGGGCCTTCGCCCAGATCCTCCAGCCACTGCGCCAGCGGTACGACAGGCGCGCGCAGCACGTCGGCCACCAGGCCTTCGTGGTGCGTGGTAGCGGCCAGTTTGTTGAGGTCGCCCTCCTCCACCACGCGGTAGCCCACACGGTTGGCCACGCACCACTTCAACACCGGCTGCATGCGCGGAATCAGCGCGTCCACCAGGTACAGCTTGCGCAGCGCCTGCGGGCGCTTGGCGAACAGGGCCTGCACGGCGTTCCAGCCATACAGGCGCAGTTCGTCATTGCCCCGCCCCGGCGGTGGCGGGGTGCCGCCCTCACGCGGTGGCAGCGGGGTGGCCCGCGGCGGTCGCGACGACGGGCGGCGGGCGTTCTTCCAGGGATCATTCACTACGGGACAACTCCAGCTTGCGTTGACGCCAGAAATCGGCGTTCTTGATGCCCAGGGCATCGGGGTCGAAGATCGGATCGAGGCCCAGCTTCTTCTGTCGTTCGTAATCACGCAGGGCCAGCATGGCCGGCTTCTGGATGATGAGGATGGCAATGATGTTCAGCCAGGCCATCAGGCCCACGCCGATGTCACCCAGCGCCCAGGCCAGGGTTGCATTATGGAACGCGCCGAACACCACCATGCCGATGATGCCCAGGCGCAGCACCAGCACGGTCAGCGGACGCTTCTTGTTGTGGTTCACATAGCTGAGATTGGTCTCGGCCATGTAGTAGTACGCCATGATGGTGGTGAAGGCGAAGAAGAAGATGGCGATGGACACGAACGCCGAGCCCCAGCCCGGCAGCACGGCTTCCACACCCGCCTGGGCATAGCCCGCGCCTTCCGGAATGCCGGCCAGGCCCTGGAAGATCGGCGGGGCGCCGGCACCTGCCGGCGAGTACACGTTGTAGGTGCCGCTGGCCAGGATCAGGAACGCGGTGGCGGTGCACACCATCATGGTGTCGAAGTAGATGGCGAAGGCCTGCACGTAGCCCTGCTTGGCCGGGTGCGAGACTTCCGAGGCGGCTGCCGCGTGTGGGCCCGAGCCCTGGCCGGCTTCGTTGGCGTAGATGCCGCGCTTGATGCCCCACTCCACCGCCAGGCCCATCATCGCGCCGAACGCGGCGTGGGTGCCGAAGGCGCTGCTGAAGATGATGCCGAACATCTCCGGCACGCGATCGTAGTTGATGATCATGATGACGATGGCGGTCAGGATGAAGGCTGCCGCCATGAACGGCACCACCACTTCGGCGAAGTTGGCGATGCGCTTGACGCCACCGAAGATCACCACGCCCAGCAGCAGCGCCACCACGATGCCGATGCCCAGCTTCAGCGCCTGCACCGACTCCATGCCGAAGGCCTGGCCATCGAGCGGGCCGCACAGTGCGGTGCCACGGCAGGCGTTGATGATGCTGTCGGCGATGGCATTGGCCTGCACGCCGGGCATCAGGAAGCCGGCGGCAATGATCGTGGCGATGGCGAAGGCCAGCGCGTACCACTTCAGGCCCATGGCCTTTTCGATGTAGTACGCCGGGCCACCACGGTAACGGCCTTCGGCGTCCTTGGTCTTGTAGATCTGTGCCAGCGTACATTCCACGTACGAGGTGGATGCGCCGAGGAAGCCCATCACCCACATCCAGAAGATCGCACCGGGGCCGCCGAAGGCGATGGCGGTGGCCACGCCGGCGATGTTGCCGATACCCATGCGCCCGGCCATCGACATGGCCAGGGCCTGGAAGGACGACACACCGGCGTCGGATTTCTCACCCTTGACGGTGAGGCGGCACATCTCGAGGAAGCCGCGGATCTGCATGAAGCGCGTGCGCAGGCTGAAGAACAGGCCGGCGCCCAGGCACACGAAGATCAGTGCCTTGCTCCAGATGATGCTGTTGATGAAATGTACGGTAGCTTCCACGCGCGCTCTCTCCAGTCGGCGGGTTGTAAGGACGTCCCGTCGGCTGGAAGGGACCGGTCGATTCTCCCTGATCGAAGGCCGCTGCGGTAGCGCTGTGTTGTAGAGCCGAGCCCATGCTCGGGGTGGTGATGACGGCGGCCGGGCACGGCCTCGGCTCTACCGCGGCCGGCCCGCGTGTTCAGGGCAGCTGCGTGCGCACCCGGGCGAAGCGGCGCAGGTCGTGCAGCACGCCGCGCTTGTAGACCGCGCAGCGGTCCACGCCTTCTTCCTGGAAGCCGTTCTTTTCCAGCACCCGGGCCGAGCCGAGGTTGAAATCGACCACCCCGGCCTGCAGCCTGAACAGGCGCAGCTCGTCCATCACCCAGGGTGCGAACAGGCCGACCACCCGGGTCATCAGCCCCTGGCCCCAGTAGGCCTGGCCCAGCCAGTAGCCCAGTTCCGCCATGTGCCCGCGCTCGGCACTGCCCTGCTGGGCCCCGACGCTGCCGCAGGCCTGGCCGTCGATCTCGATGGCCAGGTTCAGGGTGCCAGGGGCCAGCACGCGACCGGCGAGGAAGGCCTCGCCATCCTCGCGCGTGTACGGGTACGGGAAGCGATCGCGCAGGCCCCGCGATACCTCGGCGTCGTTGGCATGGCGCAGCAGCGATTCCAGATCATCCGGGCGCCAGGGGCGCAGTTGGAAGCCGTCGCCTCGCAGCACGGTGGTCGGATCAGGCATGACCACCCACCGACGGCGATTCCGCTTCCTGCTTCTCCAGTTCACGCTTCACCGCTTCCGGCGAGCGGGTGTAGGGCGCCAGCCGCGCGTAGAACGCCGGCACCACGAACAGCGACAGGAACGTCGAGAGGGTCACACCGAAGATGATCACGATGCCGATGGTGCCACGGCTGGCCGAACCGGGGCCACCGGCCACCACCAGCGGGACCGCACCGACCACGGTGGCGATCGAGGTCATCAGGATCGGGCGCAGGCGCACCATCGCCGATTCGATGATCGCCTCGCGCACGGTTCTTCCGTCGTCACGCAGCTGGTTGGCGAATTCGACGATGAGGATGCCGTTCTTCGCCGCCAGGCCGACCAGCATGACGATACCGATCTGGCTGAACAGGTTCACGGTACCGCCACTCACCCACAACCCGACCAGCGCACCGAGCACGCCCAGCGGCACGGTCAGCATGATGGTGAGCGGGTGGATGAAGCTCTCGAACTGTGCGGCCAGCACCAGGTACACCACCAGCAGCGCCATGGCGAAGGTCAGCAGCACCGCGCCGCCGGCACTCTGGTATTCGCGCGATTCGCCCTTCCAGTTCACCTGCGCGTACTGCGGCAGCTCTTCGCGCGTGACCTGCTGCGCCCAGGCAATCGCCTCGCCCAGCGGATAGCCCGGCGCAAGGCCGGCATTGATGGTGATCGAGCGCAGGCGGTTGAAGCGGTTCAGGGTGCCGGCCTCGGCCACTTCGCTGAGCGTGACCAGGTTGGACAGCGGCACCAGCTCGCCGGAGGTGGCGCGCACACGGATCGCGGCAAGGTCGGCCGGGCTGGCACGGCCATCGCGACCGGCCTGGACCAGCACGTCGTACTCTTCGCCGTTGTCGACGAAGGTGGTGACGCGGCGCGAGCCCATCATGGTTTCCAGTGCCGAACCGATCGCGGTGACCGGCACGCCGAGGTCGGCCGCACGCTGGCGGTCGATGTTGACCCGCATCTGCGGCCGCGTTTCCTTGTAATCCGAGTCCGGGCCGACCAGGCCGGGGTTGTCGGCCATGCGCAGCAGGATACGGTCGCGCCACTGCGCGATCTCGGCATATTCCGGGCCGCCCAGCACGATCTGGAACGGCTGCCCGCCGCTGCGCACCAGGCCACCGCCCACCTGCGTACGCACGCGCACGCCGCGGATGGTGTCCAGTTCCTTCTGCAGTTCGTTGGCCACTTCCGGCGTGCCTTCGCTGCGCTGGCGCCACGGCTGCAGGAAGATGCTGACGCGGCCGGTGTGCATTTCCTCGCTGGCACCCCAACCACCGGGCACGCGTGGATTGGCGCGCACGATCGGTTTGTCCGGGCCAACATGCGGTGCCAGCATCGATTCCACCTGCTGCACCTGCTGCACGGTGTAGTCGTAGCCGGCGCCTTCCGGGCCATCGATCATGATCTGGAACGAACCGCGGTCTTCGGCCGGCGCCAGTTCCGACGGCAGCAGCTTGAGCAGGCCCCAGCTGGCGGCCAGTGCGGCCACCATCACCAGCAGGTAGATCCAGGTGCGGTCCACGTGGTGGTCGAGCACCCGCCCATAGGCCCCGGCCAGGCGTTCCAGGTTGCGGTTGATGAAGCCATGCAGGCCACGCGGTGCCTGCCCGGTATGCGGCTTGAGCAATTTGGAGGCCATCATCGGCGTCAGCGTCAGCGCCACAAAGGCGGACAACGCCACCGCCGCCGCCAGCGCCACTGCCAGTTCGCGGAACAGGCGCCCGGTATTGCCTTCCAGGAACCCGACCGGCAGGAACACCGCCACCAGCACCGCGGTGGTGGCGATCACCGCGAAGGCGACCTGCGCAGTACCGCGCTTGGACGCCACCAGCGGGGGTTCGCCCAGGTCGATGCGGCGCTGCACGTTCTCCACCACCACGATCGCATCGTCCACCACCAGGCCGATGCACAGCACCAGGGCAAGCAGGGTCAGCAGGTTGATCGAGAAGTCGAACGCATACAGCGCGATGAATGCCGCGACCAGGCAGACCGGCACCGTCACCGCCGGAATCAACGCAGCGCGGAAGCTGCCGAGGAACAGCCAGATCACTGCCAGCACCAGGATCATCGCCTCCACCAGCGTGGCGTAGACGCGGTCCACCGCGGCTTCGATGAAGGTGGTGTTGTCGAAGGCAACGAAGATCTGCGTGCCCTTGGGCAGGGTCAGCGCGACCCGTTCGGCTTCAGCGCGCGCAGTACGCGCCACGTCCAGCGAGTTGGCGGTGGAGGTCTTGACGATGCCCAGGCCGATGCCCGGCTCGCCGTTGCTGCGGTAGTACGCGCGGCGCTCGGCCGAGGCCAGCTCGATCTTCGCCACATCGCCCATGCGCACCACGTAACCGTCACGACCCTTGCCCAGCGGGATGGTCGCGAAGTCTTCGGGCTTGATGTAGTTGCGCTCCACGCGCAGGGTGAAATCGCGGTCGGTCGACTCGATGCGGCCGGCCGGCAGTTCCACGTTCTCGTTGCGCAGCGCGGTTTCCACGTCGCCGGTGGTCAGTCCGCGCGCCGCCAGCTGGTCACGGTCCAGCCAGATCCGCATCGCATAGCGCTGGCGGCCGCCGATGCGGACCTGGGCCACGCCGTCGAGGCTGGAGAAACGATCGACCACGTAGCGGTCGGCGTAGTCGCTCAGCTCCAGCGTGTCCATGGTCGAGGAGACCATGTTGAACCAGATGATCGGGTCGGCATCGCTCTCGACCTTGGCGATTTCCGGCGGCCGCGCCTCTTCCGGCATGCGGTCGGCGACGCGGCTGACCGCATCGCGCACATCGTTGGCCGCCGCTTCGATATCGCGGTTGGAGGTGAACTCGATGCTGACCTGCGAGCGGCCGTTGGTGCTGCGCGCGTTGATCGTATCGATGCCTTCGATGCCGGCCAGCGCATCTTCCAGCACCTGGGTGATGCGGCTTTCGATGACCGCGGCCGAAGCGCCGGTGTAATCCACTGATACCGAAACGATCGGCGGATCGATGGCGGGCAGTTCGCGCAGGGTCAGGCGGGTGAAGGACATCACGCCCAGCACCAGCAGCAACAGGCTCATCACCACGGCGAACACCGGCCGCTGGATGGAGATGTCGGACAGCTTCATCCGCCGTGGCCCTCGGCCGCGACCGGCGCCGGTGCATCAGCCGGCTTCGCACCCGTGACCGGTGCCGCGTCCTTGGCCGCGACCTTCAGGCCCGGGCGCAGCTTGCCGGTGCCATCGACCACGATGCGCTGGCCCGCTTCCAGGCCCTGCCTGATCTCGACCACGCCGGCACGGCGCGCGCCGGTGACCACATCCACGCGCTCGACGCTGTCGTCGGCGGTGATGCGGTACACGAAGGTATCGCGACCGACCTGCACCACGGCGATTTCCGGAATCACCAGCGCCGGGCGCTCGGGGTGGAACAGGCGCACGTCCAGCAGCATGCCCGGGCGCAGGGCATGGTCGCCGTTGGCGAAGTCGGCCCGTACGGTCACCGCACGGGTAGCCGGATCGATGCGTGCGTCGACGGTGCTGACCACGCCCTCGAAGGTACGGCCTGGCCACGCCACGCTGGTGGCACTGACCTTGTCACCGACGCCGAGCGCGGCCAGTTCCACTTCCGGCACCTGGAAATCGATGTGCATGTGTTCGATGTCGTCGAGCGTGGCGATCACCGTGGTCGGCGTCAGCAACGTGCCCGGGCTGACCTGGCGGATGCCGAGCACACCGGCGAACGGTGCACGCACGCGGCGGTCACCGATGTCCGACTGCATCTGCGCCACACGCGCCTCGGCGGCATCGCGGATCGACTTCTGCGTATCCAGCGTGGCGCTGGACACCAGCCGCTGCGTGGCCAGCTCGCGCTGGCGCTTGTACAGCTGGTCGGCCTCATGGAAGGTGGCCTGCGCCTGCACCAGCGCGGCCTCCTGGGCCTGCCCGCGCAGGGTCACGATCGGCGCACCGGCGGCAACATGCTGGCCGCTTTCGAAGTGCACCTTCTCGACGATCTCGCTGACCTTGGCGGTGACGCTGATCGATTCGCGCGCCTTGGCCGTACCCAGTGCCTGCAGCGTGTCGTTCCACTGCGTGGACTGCACGACCTGCGCGGTGACCGGCACCGCTTCTCCCTGCCGACGGGCGGCGGCCTCCTGTTTGCCCGCGCACCCGGCCAGCACGGCCAGGCTGAGGCCAAGGGCCAGGGTCGAAGCGATGCGAGCCAACATGAACGGTCCTGAGTGATCCACGGCCGCCGAGTGTAGGCAAGCGCCCACAGAAGCGATATGTGCCAAGCGTTTACTGGCGTGGAACCGGCGTCGCGATAGCGCCGTGAACCCGTTCCGTGCAAGGCTGACCGCAGCGGTGTCGGCATGTGTCGAGGTGTATCCAGCCGTGCACCGCAGGCGTTGCCATCGTAGAGTCGAAGCTGCCCGGCAGAGGGCGTCGGGCGGGGGCGGATCCTGGCGGGGATCCGGCCCCGGTTTTTTTTTACACCCGGCGGATCAGTACCGGTAGTTCACCTTCATCCACAGGCTGCGGCCCGGCTCGTTGATGCGCACCGGGTCAGCCGGAAAACCGAAGTCGGCGCTGCCGGCCAGATTCAGGTGCTCGCTGTAGGCACGGTCGAACAGGTTGTCGACGCCCGCGCTGAGCTGCAGCTGCGAACTGAAGCGGTAAGCAGCGTTGAGCGCGAAGGTGGCGAAGCCGGCACTCGGCCCCAGGTCCTGCGCGACCACATTGCCTTGGCCATTTGCGACACGATGCTGGTGGGTCACCGCGCGCAGCAGCGCACCGGCACTCCAGCGCTGGCCTTCCCAGTTCGCGCTCAGGCGTGCTTCCAGTGGTGGCATCTGCGGCAGCGGGCGATGCTGGTCGCGGTTCTCGCCCCAGGCATAGGCCAGCGTGCCGCCCAGCTTCCACTGCTCGGCCACGCTCACTTCCAGGCCCGCCTCGGCACCGGCAATGCGGGCATCGACGTTGCGGGCCTGGCTCATGCCCATCATGCCGCTGCCGTGGTAGGTGAACAGGATGTAGTCCTGGATCTGCCCGGCGTACGCCGACACCCACGCCTGCACACGGGGCCCCTTGTATTGCATGCCCACATCAAGCTGGGTGGTGCGCTCGGGCTGCACGCCGGTGAACGCGTTCACCGCACCGGCCGGGCCGTGGTTGGGCGAGAACAGCTCCCAGTAGTCGGGCATGCGTTCACTGTGGCCGAGGCCGGCGTACCAGGTCAGGCCATCGGCCAGGTCCTGCTCGTAGCGCAGGAAGCCGCTGCCAAGCCATTCCTTGCGCTGCAGGCCAGCGGTCGGGTTCGGCCGGTTGCCCATCATCCCGCGCACCGACTGCCGCTCATCGCGGACGCTGGCGCGGTCGATGCGCAGGCCGCTGATCCAGCGCTGGTCGGTGCCGGCGCCGAGGGTCAACTCGGTGAACACGCCATAGCGGCGGAAGTTGGCATCGGTTTCCCAGGCGGCCTGGCGGTAGGTGTCGCGGCCCATGCCCATGCGGCCACGATGGCGGCTGTCTTCGCCATCCATACCCGCCACCAGCTGCACATCCTGCCAGCGCCACTCGGAACTGACCCGGCCGCCCTGGGTACGGCGATCCACGTTCGACGCCATCGGCATCGGCATCATGCTGTTCGGGTTCGGCGTGCGCAGCGTGTAGTTGTCCATCACATGGTCGGCGTTGTTGTAGTACACGTTGGCCTGCAACGTGTCCCATGCCCCCGGCAGGTTGCGCTTCTCGAAACGCGCCGCGTAGCTGGTGCGTTCGAACGCGGCACCGTCCATGCCACGGCCCGCGTAACGCGCGATCGCATCACCGGCACCGGCGGAAATTTCCAGCAGCGTGTCGGCATCCGGCGTCCAGCCGATGGCTACGTCACCGTTCCACTTGCGCCACTTCGACGGCACCACGTCACCGTGGCCGTCCTTGTAGTCATCGGCTTCGGAACGGTTGCCGCTGGCGCGTACGTAGCCTGTCGGGTTACCCAAGGTCAGGTCCAGCACCTGGTCGTTGCGGTTGCGCGAACCGACCAGCGCACTGGCATCGGCACGCAGGCCCGGCTCCTCGAAGCGCGGCGTATCGCGCTCGAAACGCACGGTGCCGGCCGACGCGCCCGCCCCCCAGCGCACGCTCTGCGGGCCCTTGATGATGGTCAGCCGGTCGAAGCTTTCCGGCGCGATGTAGGACAGCGGATTGTCCATGCGCGACGGGCAGGCACCGATCAGGTTGCCATCGTTGCTGAGGATGTTCAGGCGCGAACCGAACATGCCGCGCAGCACCGGGTCGCCGTTGGTGCCGCCGTTGCGGATGGCGGAGAAGCCGGGGACGGTCTTCAGGTAATCGGCACCGTCGCTGGCCGGCACCGGCTGCCGCGGCAGGCGCGGGTCGGTCACCCAGTGCAGCGGGGACGACGGTGCGGCGGCGGTGACCACCATCGTGTCGAGGGTACGTGCCTCTTCGGCAGGCGCAGCGTGGGCCAGTGACGCGGCCACGGCCAGGCCAAGGGCAACCGGCAGGCGCGCGCAGGCGCCCGCGGGGCGGGAAGTCATTTTCATCGGAACAGCTCCAAAGTACGCACGCGCGCACGGCGCCCGGTCAGGCGTCGTGCGGCAGATTCGATAGGGATATCAGCGGACGAAGGAGAGGCGCGGCGGCCCGCGCGCGGCATGCGCCGGCCAACGCAGCGCCGGCAGCACCTGTTGCGACCACGGGAACACCAGGCGCGGCCGCCACAGCAGCGGCAACAGCAGCACCAGCACCGCCAGCCACGGCAGCAGGCGCATGGCCAGCACGCAGTATTCGCAGGCTTCGCCGTGCATGGCGTGGGGGTCGGGCGGGCGGCTGGGCGCGGCCGGCGCGGCGCCGTGCTGATCGTGCCCGGCCATGGCCATGCCGTGCATGTCATGGCCCACGGCGGCGTGGTCCATGCCTGCCATCGCGGCATGCTCCATCGGCTGCGCCTGCAGCGCGCGGCTGACCAGTGGCGCAAGCACCATCAACAGCGTCGCCAGGACGGCGAGCTGGAGCAGAAGGCGCTGCGGGCGGGACAGGCGGGTCACCCCGCTAGTGTAGAGCCGGGTCCAGGGTTGCCCGTGCGACGAACCGTCGCAGGAGGGGGTTTATCGGCAGGGCTGCGCCCTGCACCCGCAGAGGCCACGTCCACGGCAAGAGCCGAAGCAACATCAAAAGCTGGCTTCCTGTGGGTAGGCGGGGCGGGTCCGGTTGCGGGGGCCGCTGCAAGTACGTCCATGTAAGCTCGGTCGCCGCATCCATGCGGCTCACGCCCCCGCAACC